>JACCXP010000164.1 GCA_013696905.1 Thermoleophilaceae bacterium | reverse complement strand
CGCGACCGCGCAAGCTGCTGGAGGGAGGCGATCGCCACATGCGAGCTCAGGTCGGCATCGTCGGCGCCGGCCCGGCGGGCCTGACGCTGGCCCTCCTGCTCGAGCGCGCGGGCATCGACTGCGTCGTGCTCGAGTCAAGGACGCGCGAGTACGTCAAGAAGCGCGTGCGCGCGGGGCTGCTCGAGCAGAACACGGTCGACCTCCTGCACGAGCTAGGCGTCGGCGAGCGGCTCGCGCGTGAGGGGCTCGAGCACCGCGGGGTCTTCCTGCGCCACCGCGGCCACACGCAGCACATCGACATGGCGGAGCTCACGGGGCGCCACATCACGATCTACGGTCAGCAGGAGGTGGTCAAGGACCTGATCGCCGCGCGCCTCGACCTCGGCGCGCCGCTCCACTTCGAGGTCTCTGAAGTCGCAGTCCACGACCTCGACGGCCAGCGCCCGCGCATCACCTACACCCACGCAGGCTCCGAGCACGAGCTCGCGTGCGACGCGATCGCGGGCTGCGACGGCTTCCACGGCGTCTGCCGGCCATCGATCCCGCCCGGGGTGCTCACGGAGCACGAGTCGGTCTACGACTTCGGCTGGCTCGGCATCCTCGCCGAGGCGGCCCCCACCACCGACGAGCTCATCTACGGCTGGCACGAGAACGGCTTCGCGCTCTACTCGATGCGCTCGCCCAGGATCAGCCGCCTGTACCTGCAGGTGCCGGCCGACGAGGACATCGAGCGCTGGCCCGACGAGCGCATCTGGGAGGAGCTACAGACCCGCCTGGCGGCTGAGGGATGGAGCGTCGGCGAGGGACCGATCTTCGAGAAGGGCATCGCGCCGCTGCGCAGCTTCGTCGCCGAGCCGATGCAGCACGGGCGCCTCTTCCTCGCGGGCGACGCGGCCCACATCGTCCCGCCCACCGGAGCCAAGGGCCTCAACCTCGCGGTCAACGACGTCCGCCTGCTCGCGGCAGCGCTCGTCGACTGGTTCCGCACCGGCTCGAGCGCCGGCCTCGACGGCTACTCGACCGCCGCACTGCGCCGCGTCTGGCGCGCGCAGGACTTCTCCAACTACATGACCCAGCTGCTGCACGACCTCGGCGGCGGCGAGTTCCAGCAGGGGCTGCAGCTGGCCCGGCTCGAGTACCTCGAGCGCTCAGAGGCGGCGGCCCGCAGCCTGGCCGAGAACTACGTCGGCCTGCCGGCGGCGGGGGATTTCTAGCCCCAGACCTCCTCGGCGGTCTCGACGATCATCCGCAGCTTGTCGGCCTGCTGCTCCTGGCTGAGCGCGTTGCCCTCGACGGTCGAGGAGAACCCGCACTGGGGCGACAGGCACAGCTGGTCGAGGTCGACGTAGCGCGAGGCCTCCTCGATGCGCCGCTTGAGCATGTCCTTGTCCTCGAGCTCGCCGCGCTTGGTCGTCACGAGCCCGAGCACGACGAGCTTGCCCTTCGGGACGAAGCGCAGCGGCTCGAAGCCGCCCGAGCGCGCGTCGTCCCACTCCATGAAGAAGCCGTCGACCTCGAGCTGGTTGAAGAGCGCCTCGGCGACGAAGTCGTAGCCGCCCTCGGCGACCCACGAGGAGCGGAAGTTGCCCCGGCACATGTGGGTCGTCACGGCCATGCCCTCGGGACGTCGCGCGAGCGCCTCGTTGATGTGGCGGATGTAGGTCTCGTGCTGATGCTCGGCGTCGCCCCCGATCTCGCGCACGTGCTCGCGCTGCTTGGGGTCGTTGAGGTAGGCGAGGCTCGTGTCGTCGAACTGGAGGTAGGTGCAGCCGAGCTCGCCGAGGCGGCGCACCTCTTCCGCGTAGGCGGCGGTCAGGTCGGCCCAGAAGCCCTCCAGGTCCGGGTAGACGGCCTCGTCGACCGACGCCCGGCCGCCGCGGTAGTGGACCATGCTCGGCGAGGGGATCGTCAGCTTGGGCGTCTGGCCCGCGGACGCCTCGGCCCGGAGGAACTCGAACGCCTCTCCGAAGATCGTCGTCGAGAGCCCGATCCGCGCGTCGACGTGGAGCGACGGCGGCGCGAACTCGAGCGTTCCCTGCTCGTTGCGGAACTCGACGTGCAGCGTCTCGTCCATCACCTTCGAGATGCCGTCTAGCTGGTAGATGAAGTCCATGTGCCACGACGCGCGGCGGAACTCCCCGTCGGTGACCGAGCTCAAGCCGACGGCCTGCTGGAGCGCGACGACGTCGCGGATGGCCGCGTCCTCGATCCCGCGCAGCTCGTCGGCGTCGATCCGCTCCTCGGCGAAGTCCTCGCGTGCCTGCAGCAGCTCGGGCGGGCGCAGCAGGCTGCCGACGTGATCGGCGCGGAAGGGCGGCTTGTCCCTTGACGGCATCAGATCGGGTAGTGCCGCGGGCTCTGCTGGACGGTCATCCAGCCAGCTCGGTGAACTCCGTCATCGTCGTCGCGACCTGCGGCGCGCGCTCCATCAGCGGGTCGGTGCGCTCGAACGCCGTGCCGATCGACGCGCCCGTCCACTCGCCGCCGATCAGCAGCCGCTGCTGCTGCAGGCCAACCGTCGTCATTGCGCCTTTATAGCCGCTGCGGTGTTCGAGCCGATCTGCGAACCTCCCAACGCCGCGGACCGGGAGGAGTGAGATGTCGGCAACGATCACGAGCGACGCGCCCGTCTCCCGCCTCGACCCGTTCTCCGAGAGATTCCTGAACGACCCCTATCCCCCGCATCGGGAGCTGCGCGACGCCGGCCCGGTGGTCCGGCTCGAGCGCTACGGGATCTGGGCGATGGCGCGCCACGAGCAGGTCCACGCGGCGCTCAACGACCCGGAGACGTTTCGCTCAGCCGCCGGCGTCGGCCTCGCCGACTTCACCAAGGAGAAGCCGTTCCGCCCCCCGAGCCTGCTGCTCGAGGCCGACCCGCCCGAGCACTCGCGCGCCCGCCGGACGATCACCGGAGTGCTCTCGCCGAAGCGCGTGCGCAGCCTGCGCGAGGCCTTCGAGCGCGAGGCCCACGCGCTCGTCGAGCGCGTCGTCGACCAAGGCCGCTTCGACGCCGTCGACGAGTTCGCAGAAGCGTTTCCGACGAAGGTCTTCCCGGACGCCGTCGGCGTTCCCGACAAGGGGCGCGAGAACCTGATGGCCTACGGCAACATGGTCTTCAACGCGTTCGGTCCCCAGAACGAGATCTTCAGGGAGTCGGCCAAGGGCCAGGACGAGGTGCGCGAGTGGATCGCCGAGATGTGCCTGCGCGAGAACCTGCGCGACGGCGGGCTGGGTGCCGACATCTACGAGCACGCGCCGCGACACGAGATGGGACCCGACGAGGCCGCGCTGCTCGTGCGCTCGCTGCTCTCGGCCGGCGTCGACACGACCGTGCACGGTCTCGGCAACGCGATCTACTGCTTCGCCACCCATCCCGACCAGTGGGCCGCGGTGCACGCCGATCCGAGCCGCGCGCGAGCCGCATTCGAGGAGGTCGTGCGCTTCGAGTCGCCCGTGCAGACCTTCTTTCGCACGACGACGCGTGCGGTCGAGGTCGAGGGCGTCACCCTCCCGGAGGGCGAGAAGGTGCTCCTGTTCCTCGCGGCGGCCAACCGCGACCCGCGCCACTGGGAGGAGCCCGACCGCTTCGACGTCGAGCGCCGGGCGAGTGGCCACGTCGGCTTCGGCTCGGGCATCCACGCCTGCGTCGGCCAGATGCTCGCGCGCCTCGAGGCCGACGTCCTGATCGGCGCGCTCGCCCGGCGCGTCGAGGCGATCGAGCTCGACGGCGAGCCCGAGCTGAAGCTCAACAACACCCTGCGCGGGCTCGCGAGCCTGCCCGTGCGCGTTCACCCAGCAAGCGCCTGAGACCGTGCCCGCGGTCACCTACGTGAGCGCCGATGGGGCGCGCGAGCAGGTCGAGCTCGCGGTCGGCACGACGCTCAAGGACGGCGCGCTCGAGAACGGCATCGACGGGATCGTGGCCGAGTGCGGCGGTAACGCGATGTGCGCGACCTGCCACGTCTACGTCGACGAGGCGTGGATCGAGCGGCTGCCCGAGCGCAGCGAGGTCGAGGACGAGCTGCTCGAGTCGACGGCGAGCGAGCGCACAGCCGCCAGCCGGCTCTCGTGCCAGATCAAGGTAAGCGACGAGCTCGAGGGCCTGGTCGTGCAGCTACCCGAGGAGCAGGAATGACCACGGTCATCGTCGGCGCCGGGCACGCCGGGTTCCAGGGCGCGGCGACGCTACGCCAACGCGGCTATGAGGGCGCAATCACCCTCGTCGCGGGCGAGCTCGGGCTGCCCTACCAGCGCCCGCCGCTCTCCAAGGACCTGCTGCACGGCGAGACGACGGCAGAGGCGGTCGCTTTCCGCCCCGCCGCCTTCTACGAAAAGAAGGGGATCGGGCTGCGCGCCGGCGACCCCGTGACCGGGATCGACCGCGGGGCCCGCCACGTCGACCTGGCGTCGGGCACGCGCCTCCCATACAAGCAGCTCGTGATCGCGACGGGCGCGCGCAACCGCGAGCTTGCGGTGCCGGGGACCGACCTCGACGGGGTGCTCGCGCTGCGCTCGCTGACCGAAGCAAAGGCCCTCGCCGAGCGGCTCGGCGCAGCGCGGTCGGTCGCCGTGATCGGCGGCGGCTTCATCGGCCTCGAGGTCGCCGCGGCCGCCAACCAGCACGGCGCGCGCGTGACGGTGATCGAGGCGCTCGAGCGGACGATGGCGCGCGTCGTCTCCCCGCTGATGGCGGCCCACGTCACGGGCGTGCACGAGCAGCACGGCACCGCCGTCATGCTCGGGGGGCGCGTCGCCGCGTTGCTCGACGACGGCGACGGGCGCGTCGCGGGCGTGGAGCTCAAGGACGGCTCGCGGGTCGAGGCCGACCTCGTCGTCGTCGCGGTCGGCATCGTCCCCGACGTCGAGCTCGCCGATGCCGCCGGCCTCCGGCTCGAGAACGGGATCGTCGTCGACGAGCACCTGCGCACCGAGGACCCCGCGATCTGGGCGATCGGCGACTGCGCCGCGTTCCCGCTGCCGAACGGCGGCGCTCGCGTGCGCCTCGAGTCCGTGCAGAACGCCGCCGATCACGCCCGCACCGCCGCGGCCGGCATCCTCGGCAGCTCGATCCCCTACGACGCAACGCCGTGGTTCTGGACCAACCAGCACAGCTGCAGGGTCCAGATCGCGGGGCTCGTCGCAGGCCACGACGAGGCCGTCGTGCGTGGGGACCGCTCAGCGGGCGCGTTCTCGGTGTTCTGCTTCCGCGGCGACGACCTGCTCGGAGTCGAGTCCGTCAACGCGCCGAGGGACCATCTCGCCGCGCGCAAGCTGCTCGCCGGGCGGACGACGCTCAGCCGCGAGCAGGCAGCCGACCCGGCGTCTGACCTCAAGGCCCTCGCCGCCGCCGGGCAGCCCGACCCGGTCGCATAGGCGGCCGGCGACCGGCTTTACAGTTCCGCGGCGGAATGCGACGCTGCCCGGCGTTCGCATCGTCGAGGGAGGAGAACGTGAGGCTCGTGCTCAAGCGAGATGTGCGGGGCAGGCCAGGGCCGCAGCGGCTGCATGTCCTGCTGGCGGCGCTTACGTCGGCGGCGCTCGCGGTCGCGGGCTGTGGCGGCGACGACAAGTCGGGCGGCGGCGGAGGCGGGTCGGAGCAGACGAAGGTCAAGGTCGGCGTGCTGCCGATCTCGAACGTCGCGCCGCTCTACCTCGGAATCGAGAAGGGCTTCTTTCGCGAGGAGAAGCTCGAGATCGAGCCGGCCCCCGCGCAGAGTGGCAACGAGATCGTGACCGCGATGGTGTCGGGCGATCTCCAGTTCGCCTTCCTCGGATACGTGCCGGCGGCCTCCGCTCGGGGCCAGGGCCTGCCGCTCAAGCTGATCGCCAACGCCGACAACGGCGCCAAGACGGCCGAGAAGGAATGGACCCAGCTGATGGTCACCGAGGACAGCCCGATCCGCGACGCCAAGGACCTCGAGGACAAGACGATCGCGGTCAACGCGCTCAAGGGCGTCGGCGAGGTCGTGATCAAGGCCGCGCTCGATAAGAGGGGGGTCGACCCGAACTCGATCAAGCTGCTCGAGGTGCCGTTCCCGGAGATGCCCGCCGCGCTCGAGAAGGAGCGGGTCGACGTCATCTGGGCTCCCGAGCCGTTCCTGACGTCGGTCCTCGGGAAGGGCGGCCGTGAAGTCGAGGCGCCGCTGACGACGCTCGGCAAGCTGTTTCCGAACGGCACCTATGCGACGACGGAGCAGTACCTCGGCGAGAACGAGGACGTCGTCAAGCGCTTCGCCCGGGCGATGAACAAGAGCAGCGACTACGCGACCGAGAACCCCGACGAGGCGCGCGCGACGATCCCGCAGTTCTCGCAGATCCCGCCGGACGTCGCCAAGAAGATCCGCCTGCCGCAGTGGCCGACCGAGATCGACCGCGATCAGCTGCAGGAGCTGATCGACTACGCCGTGCAGTACAAGGTGATCGAGAAGGCACCGCCGCTCGACGAGCTGATCTGGCAGGGAGCCTCCTGACCGTCGCGGGCGATCGGGCCCCGGTCTACGAGGTGGTGGCCGGGACGCTGGCGCGTCTCGGTCACGGCACGCTGTTCGGCCTGCTCGGGAGCGGCAACTTCAAGCTCGCCGACCACTTCGTGCGCGACCACGGCGGGCGCTTCGTCTGGACGCGCCACGAGGCGGCGGCGGTCTCTGCCGCGCACGCCTACGCGCACGTCACGCGCGGCCTCGCGATCGCCACCGTGCACCAGGGCCCCGGCTTCACCAACACGCTGACCGCGCTGACCCAGGCGGTCAAGGAGCGCCAGCCGCTGCTGCTCGTCGCGGGTGAGACGGCGCGCGGTCAGCGCGTCAACCAGACGATCGACCTCGACGCGGCAGCGAGGGCCGCGGGCGCCGCGGTCGAACGCGT
>JACCXP010000152.1 GCA_013696905.1 Thermoleophilaceae bacterium | reverse complement strand
CGCCGGAGCCGCCGGGAGGCCTCTCAAGGACGGGCGCGAACCCGCCGATAGAGCCGTGATGCTCGACCTGCATGGTGCCCTCCGCCGCGTCATAGAGACGGACGGCTCTGACCTCCACCTCAAGGTTCCCGCCCCGCCGATGATCCGCTCGCACGGGCGGCTCGAGCCGATCCCGGGCTCTGAGCCATTGACGCCCGACCACACGGAGGGCGTCCTCTACGAGATGCTCACCGACGAGGCGAAGATCGAAGAGTTCCGCACCGAGCGCGAGGTCGACTTCTCGTACGCCGTGCCGGGCCTCGCTCGTTTCCGGATCAACGCCTTCCGCCAGCGCGGAGCGGTCTCGCTCGTCTGCCGCGCGATCCCGCACGAGGTCAAGTCGATCGAGGAGCTCGACCTGCCGGAGGTGATCTCCCAGCTCGCCGAGGAGGAGCGCGGCATCATCCTCGTGACCGGCACGACCGGCTCGGGCAAGTCGACCACGCTCGCGGCGATGATTGACCAGATAAACGCCCGCGAGGCCAAGCACATCGTGACGATCGAGGACCCGATCGAGTTCCTGCACCGCGACAAGCGCTCGATCGTCAACCAGCGCGAGGTCGGGCAGGACACCGGCTCGTTCAAGCGCGCTCTGCGGCGCGTGCTGCGCCAGGACCCGGACGTCATCCTGGTCGGCGAGATGCGCGACGAGGAGACGGTCTCGACGGCGCTGTCGGCGGCCGAGACCGGCCACCTCGTGCTGTCGACGCTGCACACGGTGGATGCGCCCGAGACGGTCAACCGCATCATCGACTTCTTCCCGCCGCACCAGCACCAGCAGGCGCGCGCGATGCTCGCCGGCACGCTCAAGGGAGTGATCTCCCAGCGCCTCGTGCCGACCGCCGACGGCCACGGGCGCGTCGCCACCTGCGAGGTGCTGCGCATGACCGGCCGCGTGCGCGACATGATCATGAACCCGACCGAGACCGGTCGCCTGCCCGAGGTGATCGCCGAGGGCTCCTACTACGGCATGCAGACCTTCGACCAGGCGCTGCTCGCCCACGTGCAGGCCGGCCGCGTCGCGATGGACGAGGCGCTGCGAGCGGCCACGCACCCGCACGACTTCAAGCTGCTGGTGGCCTCGGGTGGCCAGCGGGCCAGCTCGGTCGACCAGGTCCCGTCGGCGTAGCGCGCGCCGCCTCGCGGCGATACTTCATTTCCTGAAGCGTCGCGCTAGAATTGCGTGCGTGCCAGGCACGACGCAGCTCGAAGCAGATCTCACCTGTCCCGTCCTCGCGACGGCCGACGTCATCTCCGGCAAGTGGACGATCCTCGTGATCCGCGACCTCGCCGAGGGCCGCAGTCGCTTCTGCGAGCTCGAGCGATCGCTGGCAGGGATCAGCCCGCGCACGCTGTCGTTGCGCCTGCGCGCGCTCGAGGAGCAGGGGATCGTGCTGCGCAGCACCTTCCAGGAAGTGCCTCCGCGCGTCGAGTACGCGCTCACCGAGAAGGGCCGGGCGCTCGCGCCGCTGATCGAGGACATGCGCCGCTACGGGCGCGAGTGGTTGGCGGCGTGCGAGGACGAGGCGAGCGTCGCGGCCGAGCCGGCCGCCGTCGGCGCCCCTTAATCGCCCAGGTCCAGGGCAGGAGCCGCCCGCGCGGCGGCGAAAGCGCGGGCATGCGAAACCTCGCGCTCCACGACGCTCTGCGGGACTTCGCCCTCGAGGCGGCGGCCGCCCTCACCGGAGAGCTGAGGGCCGGCGCCGAGCTCCGCTACGACGTCGTCGAGGAGCCGGGCCGCGGCCCGGTCCTCTACAACTACCAGCCGCTCACGGCCCCCTTCATCGCCGAGCGCTGGCCGCTCCTGCGTGCGCTGCCGGCGTGCGGACGCGCGGTCGATGCACTCGGCTCGGGCGCGCGCGCGTACCTGCGCGTGCGCGGCGAGGCGGCCGTTGACTCAGAGCCCGCCCTGCGCGCAATGCTCGAGCGCCTGTACGAGGGTGCGACTGACTTCGGCTTCCCCGAGGAGCGCTTCGAGCGCGTCTACACCGAGGTCGAGCACACGCTCTACCAGGACGCCGCCCCGGCCTGCGTGGTCGCGCCGCTGCATGGACTGCGGCTCGAGTCCTCGCGCGTCGCGCTCGGGAGCGGGCTGGCACTCGTCACGGCGCAGGGCGCCGAGGCGCCGCCCGAGGCGGTCTGGGCGGATCCGCTCGAGGGGGCGCTCGACGCGCCGAACGCCCTCGTCGCGCTGGAGCACGACGAGGCGGTCGACCTCGAGCAGGCACGCGCCGAGGCGGCCGAGCGCTTCGGCTCGCTCGTGTCGGGCCTGCGCCTCTACAAGCAGGGCGGCCTCGCGCTCGCGCCGCTCGCCTGGGCGCGCTTGGGCGACGGTCCGTGGCGCAGTGGTCGGATCGCGGCGGGTGGGGCCACGCGCGGCGAGCCATGGACGCTCGCCGAGGGCGAGGAGGCCGAGCTCGTCGAGTTCCTCGACGCCGTCGCGAGCGCCAACCCGAGCGGCGCTGTGTGCTGGGCGCTTCGCCGCTTCGAGCTCGGTTGCGAGCGGGCGCTCGAGACCGAGGCGCTATCGGACTACCTACTCGCCCTGGAGGCCCTGCTCGACGCCGACGACGACGCGGGACGTGCCTCGCTGTCGCTGCGGGTGGCCGCGCTGTGCGCCGAGGAGCACGAGCGCCGGCGCGTCCAGCGCCGCGTGAGCCTCGCCTTCTCGCTCGAGCGCTTCCTGATCGGCGGTGGCTCGGGGGACGCGTACGTGGAGGCGATCGGGCCGGAGTCCCCGCGCGTGCTGGTGCTCGAGATCGAGCAGCTCCTGCGCGCGCTCCTGCGCGACCTGCTGTGCGGCTATCTGGACCCGAACCTGCGCGCCGCCGCCGACGAGATCCTGCTCGAGTCGGGCGCCGAGATCGAGGTCAGCGCACGCGACCTGCGCCTCGACCTCGGCGAGGAGCCACACGAGCAGCCGCCGCCCGATCGCGACCCCGTCGAGCCTCGGCAGAGCGGGACCGTCGCGGCGCCGGCGCCCGCGGCGAGCGAGGCAGACGTCGATCGCATCGAGCCGTGGCACCCGCGCGGCGAGCGCTTCGAGACGGGCCCCGGCGACTCCGTCACCGCGTCGGCCGACTGGGACTTCGACGGCGACTCGGCCGGCTACGGGGCGCCGGTATAGTCGGCCCGCGTCGCGTCCGCCCCCGGCCCGAACAGGTGCCGGCTCACGCGGGCGAGCCCGGCGATGTCGTTCACGCCTGCCTCGAGATCCGGCACCTCTATCAACGGCGCGTGCGCGAGCTCGCGGCGCAGCCGCTCGAGCC
>JACCXP010000145.1 GCA_013696905.1 Thermoleophilaceae bacterium | reverse complement strand
CGCTTGGAGCGATTCGGCGGGGGCGAGGCGAGCGGCGGCGACGGAGCTGACGGCGACGGCGGCGAGACCGACGAGCGCGCGGTCGTGGGCGGGCCGGGGTACGGGCATGGCGCGGGAGAAGTCGCGGACGCGGGCCAGCACGGCGAGCAGGTGCAGCAGCGCGGCGAGCACGGTGAGGCCGAGCCAGCCGGCGAGCAGCAGCACGGCGAGGGCGCCGTGGCGGGGCTCGGCGAGGACGTCGTCGCTCAGCGCGCCGACGATCCCCAGGGCCACGCCGGCCAGCAGGAACGCCTGGGCGAGGGTGATCAGTCGCGCCGGCAGTGACAGCGGGCGAGGAGCGACGCGGACGGAAGCCGTGAGGTTGGCGACGAGCAGGCCGGCGGCCAGTCCGAGCGCCAGCCAGCCGATCAGGGCGATCGGGGCGATCCCGGAGGCCAGGCCGGCGGTGAGCGCCGCCGTCCCGCCCGTCCAGGCGGCGAACGTGGGTCCCTGGAGGCGGGCGAAGCGCAGCTGGGTGTGGGTAAGCGAGGGATGGAGCGTGTGCAGCGTCCCGACGATGGCGGTGCCGAACCAGCCGGCCAGGTTGAGCGCCAGGTGGGCGCCGAGCAGGCTGCCGACGGGCCACGGCACACCTAATGCGAGCCCGAGGCCGGCCAGGATCCCGGCGCCGAGGAAGGCCGCGCACGCGTAGTAACCAGCGCACCGCCCACCGCGCGCGTTGCAGCGAGCGTCGCTGCATGCCCCGCAGCCCGACGGCGAACAGGACAAGTCCGGCGGCGATCAGCGCGCCGCCGGCAACGGCGACCGTGCCGACGTGGGTCGGCACGCCCACCGCGACCAGGATCGTGCCGGCGTTCCAGCACGCGAGCTGTGCGCGGACGAGCGGCCGCGGTGGAGGATCGGTGGCCAGGAACGCCCCGACGAAGAACTGGCCGGCGCCGAGCACCAGCTGCGAGACGCCGCCGAGGAAGGCGAGGTGCAACGCCAGCCAGCCGCCGTCGGACAGCACGCCCGCCTCATGGAGCAGGCCGGCGGCGACGGCTGCGAGAAGGAATGCGATGGCCGCCGCGAAGAACCGGACGAGGAGCTCGCTGGGGCGGGCGGCGCCGACGGGGAGTGGGCGGCGAGGGCAGCGCCGCGGCGGACCGGGCGGGGAGCCTTCCACGTCGCTCGGGACCGAGGTCGTCGATACCCGAGGTGCGGCGGCCAGGCGCCGGTCGCTCACGCGTCGTCTTCGCCGACCGTCGAGAGCGCGAGGGTCGAAACGCCCTCCAGCTTGATGAGGCAGCCGGCGACGTCTGGATCGCGCGGGACGAAGCCGGCGAGCTTGGCGTGGGGCTCGATCACGTCGAGCAGCCCGCGGGTGAGTCCGCGATGCAGGGTGCAGACGACCTCCTGGTTCTCGCGGACCGCGTCGCGGTACGGGCAATTGCCGAGGGTGTAGATCACACAGCCGCCCTGCGGGGGATCGCGGTGGGGCTGCAAGCCCAAAGCGGCGAGCGTCGTGTGCATGGTCTCCTCGGGTGACGCCTCGCTTGCGCGTGGGGCGGTCTCTCGGCCGATCTCCCGACCTACCGCCTCGACCTGGCGCAGCCGACCGCGGCCGGCGGGGATTGCACGGGCAAGCCAGCGCCCCAGTTCGGCGTAGGCGCTCGGGGCCTGCCCGCCGGGTCGAGCGTCGGGCGCGATCGCCCACGCGTCACGGGGGCGGCCCATCGGCTGCGCGGCGCGGCTGCGGGTCACGAATCCGGCCTCCTGCATCCGCTCTAGATGGAGGCGCACCCCGTTGGGATGACGACCGAGCCGCTCGGCCAGCTCCACGGTCCCAGCCGGGCGCTTGAACTCTGCGAGCAGGGCGAACAGCTGTGCCCGCGTTGGCTGCGCCAAGACGCTCTCGGCTGGAATGGCCGTCAAGTCCACCACCGGTAAAGGATTACACAAGCCCGATGGGAGAACGCGCGGAGCGGATTTGCACAGCTCGAGTGGAAGAAGTGCGCGACGACGTGCTACTTTGCCCATTCGCGGTGTGCAAAGTCAGGAGGCGGCGCGTGGCCTACGTCATCAACGAACCCTGTATCGGCGTCAAGGACAACTCGTGCGTCGAGGTCTGTCCCGTCGACTGCATCCACCCGACGCCGGACGAGCCCGACTACGACCGGCACGAGATGCTCTACATCGACCCGGAGGAGTGCATCGACTGCGACGCCTGCGTCGAGGCGTGCCCGGTGGACGCCATTACCGCCGAGGACTCGGTCCCGCCCGAATGGCAGCGCTTCATCGAGATCAACGCCGCTTACTACCGCGACGGGTCCCGATGATCGCGCCGAGCTGCCCGCTCTCGGCGCACAGCACTGCTGCTGCCCTTGGTCAGCTCCACCGGTGGTTGCAGCGATCGAGCACCGACAGCGCGACGGGCATTCGCGACGGCGGCGCGGGCCTCGGCCGCGCACCGCTCGACGATGAGTTGAAGGTCTGTCTGGCGTACCTTCCGGAAGCCCCTGAGCGCTTCGAGCAAGCGGCCGTGGCGTGGCACGCGCGATGGTCGTGTGCCGCGAGAGAGCTGACGCTGGCCGACTCGCTCGTGGCCCTCGGCGCCGTCCAAGCGCTCGCCGGACCGGGTTCGGTTCCGGCGGCTGACGCGCTGCGGACGCTGAGCACTCGCCACGGACTCGACGAGGTCGCCGCTGTGCTCGCGGTGTGGGTCGCGATGGTGCCCGAGCCGTCGAGCGCCGATCCGGTGTCGCGATGACCGGTCGCGTACCCGTCAGCGACGGCGAGGTGCTCGAC
>JACCXP010000129.1 GCA_013696905.1 Thermoleophilaceae bacterium | reverse complement strand
GGCGAAGACCGGTCGCCAGCCGAGCGGCGCGGCGACGGCCGGCACGGCGATCCCGGCGAGCAGCAGCCCGGCCGGGGGGCTCGACTGCGACAGCCCAAAGGCGAGCGCCTGGCGCTCGGTCGGGACGGCGCGCACCAGCAGGGCGTTCGCGCCCGGGGTGGCGAGCGCCATCGACAGCCCGCCGACGGCGAGCAGGAGGATCAGCGGCAGGGCCGAGTCGACGAACAGCGCGATCGCCGCGGACGAGCCGGCCGCGATCGCGCCTGCCAGGCGCATCGACGCGCTCGCGCCTACCCGCTCGACGAGCTTCGCGGCTGGAGTCGACGCGAGCGCCGCGACGCCCCAGTAGGTCGAGAACGCGATGCCGAGCGCGGCCTCGCTGAGCGGGAAGTCCTCGCGGATCTGGCCGACGAGGCTGCCGCTGAGGAAGCCGGGCAACGCGCACGCGGTCACGAGCCCGACCGCCCTCGCGACCTTCAAGCGATTGGATGTCGGCCGCGGGGTCGAGCGCATGCGAAACAGGCCGGCAGGAGCAACCCAGCCGGCCGCGGGAGGCCTGACCGAGTCTAGGCACGGGCTACCCGGGCCCGAGGTCAACCCTTGTAGGGTGAGAACCGTGAGCGGCATCGAGGCCGACGGCTGCTGCGCTCCGTGCGACGACGACGGCTGCAGCGCGCGGTGAGGATCGTCCAGATGTCGGACCTCCACGTCGGCTCGGGGCTGTTCCGCGCGGACCTGCTCGAGGCGGCGATCGACGAGGCAAACGCGCTCGGCCCGGATCTCGTCGCCGTGCCGGGCGATCTGACGACGGAGGGCTACCGGCACGAGTTCGAGCAGGCGCGCGAGTTCCTGTCCCGCCTCGAGTGCCCGTCGGTGCTCGTGACGATGGGCAACCACGACGCACGCAACGTCGGCTACCGCCATTTCGAGGACTTCTTCGGGCTGCGCGAGCGCGCCGAGCAGGTGCGCGTGCCCGAGGGGGAGGCGAAGGTCGTCTCGCTCGACTCGACGAAGCCGGACCTCGACGAGGGAGAGGTGGGCCGTGAGCACTACTCCTGGCTCGACTCGGAGTTCCGCGGCTGGAACCAGGGACCGCGGATCCTGCTGATCCACCACCACATCCTGGCGGTGCCCGGCACGGGCCGCGACCAGAACAACCTGCGCGATGCCGGCGACGTGATGGCGATTCTGCGCGAGCTGCGCGTCGACCTCGTGCTTGCGGGGCATCGCCACGTGCCCTACGTGTGGAGCATCTCCGGCGTGCGCGTCGTGCACTCGGGCACTGTCTCGAGCCTGCGCGTGCGCGGCACGATGCCGCCGTCCTACAACGTGATCGACCTCGACGCCGACTCCGTGCGGATCAGCCTGCGGCGCCCCGGCGAAGGCGAGGAGCCGCTCGCCGAGTTCTCACGCGAGCCCGTGATCACGAGCCGTTTCCATCCCGCCCTGGATCGCTTCGTGCGCTACGACATGCTGCCCTTCACGCCCCCGCCGGGCGCTTGATCCCGGCCCCCGAGGTGCGAGTCAGGCCGGAGCCTTGAGCTCGGCCACGACGGTCTCGCCGAGCCCCTTGAGGAAGCGCACGTCGGCCTCTGCGAGCCCCGGACGCGTCTCCCGCGCCACGCAGCAGAGCACGTAGAGGCGAACGTCGTCGACCCGCAGCGGCACGCCGATGTAGGCGCCGATGCCGACCGCACGCGTGGCCTCGAGGTCGGCTACCCGGGGGTCATGCTGGGCGTCGCTCACGATCGAGCCGATGCGGCCGTCGAGCAGCCGCTCGCAGTAGGTCGCGTCGAGCGGGAAGGAGTCGCCTTCGTCGATGCCGAGCCAGGCGCGCTCGCCGGTCATGTGGCGGACGACCTGCCGGCCTCCCAGCACCTCGGTCAGCAGCGCGAGGTCCATGTTGAGCTGCTCGCGCGCGAGCGCGAGCGCGAGCTTCAGCGGCGCCTCGGCGGGCTCGTCCTCCGGGGGCGCGACCGTGCTGGTCGGCTCGGGGTCACGGGCGTTGGTGGGGAACGGCGCGCGCAGGCGAGGTACCGTCGAGGCCGCCCGGCGGGTCCTGATGGCCCCGGGCAGCTCCTCGCCGCAGCGCGGGCAGCGGTCGCGGCCGGAGTGGCCGGACGCCGTGTAGGCCGCGAGTCCGCAATCTGGGCAACGCACATAGGGCATTGCTTTAGGGCCTCCCTCGGGTCCGCGGGCGGCCTCTCCGACCGCGCCCATTCCCCTTCGGGTAGATGCAACGTGGCGCCAAGACGGAGGTGCGACGTTACGAACTGGCAGAGTATCAGCGTGGCGGCGAGCGCTATGCCAGCCCGAGGTCGGCGCCGGCAAGCGACGCAAGCCACGGTCTCAGCTCCTCGTAGGCGGCCGCCGCGCGCAGCACGGTCGCATCCTCGCGCCAGCCCCCGACGATCTGCAGGCCGACCGGCAGCCCGTCCGCGGCGAGGCCCGCCGGGACCGTGGCGGCGGGGTGGCCCGTCATGTTGAACGGGTAGGTGAAGCAGGTCCAGCCGAGCACGCTCGCCGGCCGGTCGCCGATCGGAGGGGGGTGGTCATCACCGGCCGCGAATGCGGTCACGGGGAGCGTGGGGGTGAGCAGCAGGTCGTAGCCGCCCATCAGCTCGCGCACGCGCTGGTAGAACGCGAGCCGCTCGGCGTTGGCGGCCGCGAGCTCGACGCCGCTCACCTCGAGGCCGACCTCGATCAGCGCGAGGCGGCCGGGATCGAGCCGGTCCCTTACGGCGTCGAGCTCGCCGTCGTGCATGGCCGCCTGGCCGGTGGCCCAGATCAGCTCTAGCGCGGGGTAGGGGTCGGAAAGGACCGCGGATATCTCCTCGACGTGGGCTCCCAGCTCGTCGAAGGCGCCGGCAGCCGCGCGCGCGAGCTCGAGCACCTCGGGCTCGACCGCGCCGAAGCCGAGGTCGTCGCTCCAGGCCACTCGCATGCCCCGCACGCCGCCCTCGATCCCCGCCAGGAAGTCGGTCCCGGTCGCAGGCAGCGACATGCGATCGCGCGCGTCCGGGCCCGCTATCACGTCGAGCAGAAGCGCGGCGTCGCGCACCGTGCGCGTGATCGGGCCGATCGCCGACAGCTGCTCGATCGCGCTCGGTGGGTGATAGGGCACGAGCCCGAACGAGGGCTTGTGCCCGAACACGCCGCAGAAGGCCGCCGGGATGCGAATCGACCCCGCCCCGTCGCTTCCCTGCGCGAGTGGCCCTAGGCCCGCCGCCACCGCAGCGGCCGCCCCGCCGCTCGATCCGCCCGCCGTGCGACCGTGCGCGAACGGATTGTGGGTGGGGCCGAGGACGCGGTTGCCGGAGTCGCCCTTCCAGCCCATCTCCGGCGTGTTGGTCTTGCCGAGCAGCACCGCGCCTGCATCGCGCACGCGCTCGGCGACGGGAGCGTCGAAGTCCGGCACCCAGTCCTCGTAGAGCAGCGAGCCGCGGGTAGTGCGAACGCCCCGCGTCGGGACGAGGTCCTTGAGCGAGATCGGGATTCCCTCGAGCGGCCGCTCGGCGTGCCGCGCCATCAGGGCGCGCTCCGAGCGCCGTGCCTCGGAGAGAGCACGCTCGGGGGTCGTGGTGACGAACGCGGCGAGCGTCGGGTCGAGGGCATCGATTCGCGCGAGCGTGGCCTCGGCGACCGCGACCGGCGACAGCTCGCGCGCTCGGTACAGGGCCCGCAGCTCGAGCGCCGACAGCCGGGCGATCTCCTCGCCGTTCACGAGCTGCGGCCGGCTATCGGCTCAGGCGGCCCGCGGCGGAGGCTCGTCGTCGGTCCACTCGGCCGGCAGGAAGAGGGGCTCGCCACTCGGCCGGCGTACGAGGCCGGCGCCGCCGCAGCGCCGACAGGTCGCGCCGCCGTAGGGGTGCGCGGGATCGGACTTCCAGCCACGGCCGCCGCATACCTCACACCTGCGCGTGTTGGCCGCGTACCAGGCCTCCGCGGAATGAGACATCATCAACCTCTCTTCGGCACGCCAGCGAATGCGCTTGAGCGGGATCAGCTCCAAGGGTAAGGCGACTGCGACACCGGGTGCAGGTCGCCCGAGGCGAAGCGCTCGTAGCGGAAAGGGTAGAGCAGCGAGGAGTGCTCGCCGCAGAGCTCGCGTGCGATCTCGCGCCCGACCGCGACCATCTTGTAGCCGTGGTTCGAGTCGGCCGCGACGTAGACGTTCGGGCGCATGCGGTCGAAGATCGGGAAGTTGTCCACCGTGAAGGCGCCGACGCCGCCTGAGCGGACATCGCGAAAGCTTCGGCGGGCGCCCTCGAAGCGCTGCATGCAGTGCGAGAGCGCCGCCGCCCACATGTGCGAGAAGTCCTCCTCGACGGTCGCCCCGGGGTAGGGGTCGACGGCGAACTCGTGTCCCTTCGGGATCGGCGCGGAGCCTTCCTGGATGCCCTCGCGGTCGCGCTTGAAGTAGACGCCCCACGGCTCGTCGGTGACCAGCCGGCCCGAGTCGTCGTGCAGCGGCGCGTGCGAGTCGACGTGCAGCACCGGCGGGACTGCGCCGCCCGAGGTCGCAAACAGCGCGGGATCGATCGCCACCTCGCCCTCCTGGAGGTACCAGTAGGTCCACATCTCCTGGTCGGGTGCGACGTGACCGCCCGGCGTGCACACGTCGAGGCGCTGGGGCAGCTCGAGCAGCTCCCACAGGCGCTTGATCCAGGGCCCGACAGCCACGACCACCTGCTCGACGGCGACCGCGCCGGCGTCGGTGAGCACGCTCGTGACCGCGTCCGATTCGTCGCGCTCGAAGCCGAGCACCTCGACCCCCTCGACGATCTCGACGCCCTCCGCGCGCGCCTTTGCGGCGAGTCCGCGCACCGACTCGATGTTGTGTGCGAAGCCGCCCTGATGCTCGTGCAGGCAGACGCTGAGTCCCGGCGCGCGCCAGTCGGGAAACAGCGAGCGCATGTGCTCGGCGACCTCGCGCTCGCCGACGTGGAGCTCCGAGCGATAGCCGATCCGCTGCTGGCGCTCGAACACCTCGACGAGGTCCGCCTCCTGCGCGGGCGGGCCGAGCGCGACGTAGCCGGCGCCCTGGTACGAGAGGTCCTCCGCGTTGTCCTCCCAGATCTCGACGCACGCCGCCATCAGCTCGGACATCGCCGGCTGGAAGTAGTTGTTGCGCACGACGCCGCAGGCGATGCCCGACGCCCCGGCGCCGACGGCGGTCTTGTCGATCACGAGCACTCGCGCGGCCTCACCGCGGGCGCGCAGGTCGCGCGCCAGGTGCCAGGCGGTCGAGAGGCCGTGCACGCCGGCCCCGACGATCAGGTACTCGGCGCTGCGCGGAAGCCCCGCGCCGGCCATCGCGCTCGCGCTCACAGCTCGCCCGCGTAGACCTTGTTCTCGTCCTTGAGCGTGGCCTCGGTGCCGAAGTAGGCGTGCTTCGACATGTCGGCCGTGTAGCGGCTCGCCTGCGGGCGGCGGCCGAGGGCCTCCGCGACCGCGCGCACGTGGTGGGGCGCTGCGCCGCAGCACAGGCCGAGGTAGGAGATGCCGAGCGAGTGCGCCACCTGGGCGAAGTCGCCGACCTCGTAGCGGTTGCAGGTGAACGGGTCGAGCGCGGTCGGGAACGGCCGCCCATCCGGCAGCCACTCGTAGCCCGGGTCGGTCAGCGACTGGAAGCTCGGCTCGCGCTCCGTGGTGCGGTAGGGCACGGGCAGCGCCGCGACGTGGCAGTCGACGGCGGCACGGACCTCCTCGAGCAGCGGGAGCATCGTACGCGGGCCCCGGATGCAGTTGAGCCCGACGACGTCGGCGCCCGCCTGCTCGAGCACACGGCACGCCTCCGCCGGAGAGAGGCCGTCGCGGGTCTCCGGCTGCTTGTGGATGGCGAGCGTGATTACGGCGTCGAGGCCTGCCTCCTTGATCACCTCGGTCGCCACGAGCGCCTCACCTGCGAACGCGAACGTCTCCCCGACGATGAAGTCGACGCCCTCCTCGGAGGCCCAGCACACCTGCTCCTCGAACATCGCGCGCACGGTGTCGCGTGACTCCTCGCCCGTGTAGAGGTTCGTGTTGCAGATGTCGCCGGCGAGCAGCGTGCCGGTCTCGCGCGCGACGCCGCGGGCGATCGCGAGCGCCTGGCGGTTCATCCGCTCGAGCAGGTGATCCTTGCCGATCAGGCGCAGCTTCTCGCGGTGCGCGTAGTACGTGAAAGCCTCGACGACGTCAGACCCGGCGTGCACGAACTCGCGATGGAGCTGGGCGACCGCCTCGGGGTGCTCGAGCACGACCTCGGGGACGAAGGCGCCGGCCTGGACGTAGCCGCGGCGCTCGAGCTCGAACAGGTAACCCTCGGCGCAGATCAGCGGTCCCTGATCGAGCCGTTCGCGCAGCCCTTGGCTTGCTTCGCTTCCCAGTCGAGGCATTTTCGTATCTCTCCTTGGCGGG
>JACCXP010000092.1 GCA_013696905.1 Thermoleophilaceae bacterium | reverse complement strand
TCGTCGATCCCGTACTTGTAGATCGAGTGCGTGTGGCCGCCGCAGACCTCCATCACCTTGTAGTGGCGGCCGGGCTCGACGGTGGCGAGGATCTCGGTGGCGAGCGCCTGGCCGAGCTCGGCGTCGCGGAACTCGTCGACGAACCTCATCGCAGCGCCTCGAACTCGAGGCGCACGAGCGCGACGCGCGCGTGTACGAGCACGGCGTCGCCCGGGCTCAGGGGACCGACCAGGTCGATCGCGACCTCCTCGGTGGCGCCCGCCTCGTCGGCGCACAGCGCGAGCCTGCTCTCGCCGTCGACGTCGAGCACGCGCATCGGCAGCGCGGTGTCGCCGCAGGTGATGCAGCCCTCCTCGGCCAGACACGAGCCGCCGGCCTGGGGCAGCTCGACGGCGCTCACTCGATCACGCTGGCTTTCAGCTCCTCGAGCTCCTGCTCGAACTCGGCGCCCATCTGCTCGAGCAGCGCGAGCGTGGCGTGAGCCTCCTCCTCGTCGATCTTCGCCATCGCGAAGCCGACGTGGATGAGCCCCCCGTCGCCGGGGCCGGCGCCCCCGCTCCCGCTCCCGCCGTCGGAGTCGAGCAGCCCGACGTTGACGGTCCGCCGCACGCCGGCCACGTCGACCTTGGCGAGGCGGTTGCCCTCGTCCACCACCTCCACCACCTGTCCGGGTATCGCCAGGCACATCGCGCTTCCTCTCGCCGCTGCCAGTCCAGGACGCCGAGCGGGCTTTGTACCAGATCGCTCGAACCGATAGAAGGGGTGACCGCAGCGCAGACGCGCCAATCACCGCCACGACTCGAGCGCCACGCGAGCCGCGTCGGTCATGACGTAGGAGATGAACTCCTCGGTCGGCTCGCGAACCGGCCCCACGGCCGAGCGCAGCACGTGCCACTCGCGCCACGGCAGGCCGCCGCGGACCGCGATCGTCGCGAGCAGGCGCGAGCGCAGCTCGAGCTCGACCGCCACCCGCGACTGCAGCGAGACGCCGAGCCCGGTCCGCACGGCGTGCTTGATCGCGCCGTTCGATCCGAGCGTCAGGATCCTCGGCTCGAGGTCGTTGAGCGCCAGGTACTGCTCGCACAGGGTGCGCGTGCCCGAGCCCTGCTCGCGCAGGAGCCACGAGCGTTGCGACAGCTCCCCGGGCGGCAGCGACCGTCGGGCGGCCAAAGGGTCGCCCGGGGAGGTGATCAGCACGTAATCCGCATCGGCGAACGGCTGCCCGACGAGCCGGCCGTCGTCGGGGGGACGCCCGGAGATCGCGACATCCGACTCGTGATCGGCGACACGCCCGAAGACTTCGTCCCTGTTGCCGACGTGCAGCGTTATGTCGAGCTCGGGGAAGCGCGCGGCGAACCCCTCGATCAGCGGCGCGACGATGAACTCACCCGCCGTCGTCACCGCCGATATGCGCAGGCGCGTTCGGTCAGCGTCAGCCGCCTCGCGGGCCGCCTGCTCTCCCTGCCGGAGCAGTCCAAGCACATCCGCCGCGTAAGGCACGAAGGCGCGGCCGGCGGGGCTCGGGCGCACGCCGCGCCCGATGCGCTCGGTCAGGTCGACCCCGATCTCCTTCGAGAGCGCCGAGACTGCAGCCGAGACCGAGGGCTGCGTGACCACCAGCTCGTCTGCCGCGGCGGTGATGGATCCGCTGCGCACCACAGCCAGGAAGCTGCCGAGCTGCGCGAGGGTTATAGCCATTCAGCTAACTCTACGGGACCTCACCCTTGCGTATGGCTCTAAAAGCGGCCCGTCCAGTCAGGCGCCACTGGACGCGGGCTGCGCGGGACCCTGCTCGGCGTCGGGACTCGCGGCGCCGCCGTTGTCGCTTCGCGTTGTGCCGTCGCTGCCCATCGAGATCGCCGCCCTCGCCGCCGTGAAGTGGTAGAGGATGATCAGCTGCACGAGGCCGAGCGAGTGGGAGCGGTGCAGCTCGCTGCCGACTGTGAACTCCCCCAGGCGCTGCGAGCGCAGGTGCGTGGCGAAGTGCATGCGGTCCCAGATCGCCTCCTCGATCTCGGCCGCTCGCTCGGGGGCGAGATCGCCGGGTATGTGCAGGTGGGCACCGTCGGCGTCGACCGCGGTGATCCCGTCGTTGCCGTCGTCGACGAACGCGGAGAGGTCGGGGTGGGGTAGGCCCTCGCACAGCATCAGCTCGGCATCGAGGTGCTCCTGGTCGCTGCCCTTTGACTCCTTGAACGACACGACGAGGTCGGCGAAGCGGCGCTGGGGGCGGATGAACGCCTCGGAGTCGGGCTCGCGCCGGTCGAGCTCGGCGAGCACCTGGTCGGTCGTGTAACCGCGCCGCGTGCAGTCGCGCTGCACCTTCCATTTGCGCCGCAGCTCCTCGGGCGGCGACAGGTAGACGCGCACGTCGAAGGCCTCGCGCAGCTCCTCGGTGTGGTAGCCGAGCAGCCCCTCGACCACGACGAAGGCCTGCGGCGCAACGTACACGGGCGCCCCGAAGGTCCCGTCGGAGTGGCCGTAGACCGGCTTGAGGATCGGCCGGCCGTGGCGCAGGTGGCCGAGGTGCTGGGCCATGATGTCCATGTAGTTGCAATCGGGGTGCAGCGGCGTGATCTGGCGATCGGCCCGCTGCTTGCGGTCGTAGCGGTGGTAGTCGTCGGTGCCCACATGGGTCACCTGATCCTCGCCGAGGATCCCCACGAGCCCGCGCGTGATCGTTGTCTTTCCCGCCGCCGAGTCACCGACGACCCCCAGCATGCTTGGTCGGGGCATCTAGTTGTCTCCTCCACTCGGAACTGCTTCAGCCTGCTCGTCGAAGACGCTGCTCATGAGGATGTCGGCGGCCTCGATCGTCACGAGGTCGCGGCGGTCGAGCTTGCGCTCTGAGTCGAACAGTCGGCTCGCCTGGCGCAGGCGTGCGCGGTCGATCGCGTTGCGGATGCTGCGCCCGTTCGCGAACCTCGGCTGTCGCGTGCGGCGGGCGACGTACTCGCGCAACGCGGCTCGCGCGTCCGGCGACAGCTCGTATGCCTGGCGCTCGACCATCAGGTCGGCGATCTGCAGCAGCTCGTCGAGGGAGTAGGCGGGGAAGTCGATGTGATGCGCGATGCGCGAGCCCATGCCGGGGTTGGCCCGGAAGAACTCCTCCATCCGGTCGCCATAGCCGGCCATCACGATCACCAGGTTGTGGCGCTCTGACTCCATCACCTGGAGCAGGACCTCGATCGCCTCCGGGCCGTAGTCGCGCTCGTTGTCGGTGCGGTGGAGGTAGTAGGCCTCGTCGATGAACAGAACGCCGCCGAGCGCGCGCTTGACGAGGTCCTTGGTCTTCGGCGCGGTGTGGCCGACGTATTGGCCGACGAGGTCGTCGCGGGTGACCGAGATCAGGTGGCCTCGCTCGATATAGCCAAGCCGATGGAGGATGCGGGCCATCCGCAGGGCGACCGTCGTCTTGCCCGTGCCGGGGCTGCCGGTGAAGCTCATGTGCAGCGTCGGGCGCTCGGTCGCGAGGCCCATCTCGCCGCGCAGCCTGTCGATCACGAGCAGGGCCGCGATCTCGCGGATGTGCTGCTTCACCGAGTCGAGCCCGACGAGGTCGCGCTCGAGCTCCTCGAGCACCTCGTGCACGCGCGACTCGCTCACCACCGCCTGCACGTCCGCCGTGCCGTTCGAGACCGCGGCGGAGAAGTCGATCGACTCGACCGCGGACCCAGCGCGTGCATCCTTTGCCGGGCGCACGACGGTGCCGCCGAAGTCGTCGGCGAACGACGGCGAGCCGCGATCGCGAGCCGCCGCCGCCCGGGCCTCGGGATCGAGCGGCCGGCCCGTCGTGTCGAGCCCGCGTGGGCTCATGGTGAGCTCGAGCCGTTCGGCGATCGGCCGTCGCGGCCCGCATTGGCCGAATCTCGACCGGGCGTCGCGTTCTGGCCGGCCGCCGGGTCGCGCGTGACGGCAAGGTCGCCCTTGTTCCCGTAGCGGCGGCCGATCGGGTCCTTGACCGCGTAGGGCTGGAGCGTGTAGCGAATCTGGCGATCCGCCTTCTCCTGACGCTCCAGGCGGAACCCGGGCTCCTCGCTCGGGCGGTTGACGATGAAGCTCAGCGCCGAGGTCTGGCGCCCGAGCGAGCTGTCGTAGCAGACGACCTTTATGTAGTGGTTCGGGTAGGCCTCGCGACAGGCGGCGACGTCGCGCATTGCGACGTCCGCATCGCCCGGCTCGAGGTCGAACTCCGGCGCGTTCCACATGTCCCACAAGGCGTTGCGGGGGTGCGGATCGTCGGTGTACTCGACCATGATCGCCCAGTTGTTCGAGATCGCATAGCTGATCTGCGCCTCGATCTCCTCGTCGGTCAGGTCGTCGAGGTACGAGAACGTGCCCTGTGTGATCCTCATCGGTGGCTCCTCCGCTTTCTGGCCGCGCTAGCGGCTGGTCGTCGGTGTGGCGACCGTGTCGGGCGTGTCGGTCGACTCGAAGTCGAACGTGATGTCCTTCCAGACCTCGAGCGCGGCGCCGAGCTCGGGGCAGCCCTTGGCCGCCTCAAGCAGGATGTCGGGGCCCTCTGAGTAGTAGTCCCGGCCCTCGTTGCGGGCTTTGATCATCGCCTCGACGCCCACGCGGTTGGCGGTCGCGCCGGCGGCGATCCCCATCGGGTGGCCGATCGTGCCGCCGCCGAACTGGAGCACCACGTCCTCCCCGAGGTAATGCAGCAGCTGGTGCATCTGACCGGCGTGGATACCGCCGGAGGCGACCGGCATGACTGCCGCAAGCGAGGCCCAGTCCTGGTCGAAGTAGAGCCCGGTCTCGGGGTTCGCCTTGTTGAAGCGCTGCCTACAGACGTCGTAGTAGCCCCTGATCATGCTCGGGTCTCCCTCGAGCTTGCCGACGACCGTGCCCGCGTGGATGTGGTCGACGCCGATCATCCGACACCACTTCGCGATCACGCGGAAGCTGACGCCGTGGGTCTTCTGGCGCGTGTAGGTGCCGTGGCCGGCGCGATGCAGGTGCAGGATCAGGCCGTTTCGGCGTGCCCACTTCGACATCGACTGCATCGCCGTGTAGCCGACGGTCAGGTCCATCATGATGATGACGCTGCCGATCTCCTTCGCGAACTCGGCGCGCTCGTACATGTCCTCCATCGTCGCCGCGGTGACGTTCATGTAGTGGCCCTTGACCTCGCCGGTGACCGCCGACGCGCGGTTGACGGCCTCGATCGCGTGGATGTAGCGGTCGCGCCAGCGCATGAAGGGCTGCGAGTTGATGTTCTCGTCGTCCTTCGTGAAGTCGAGCCCGCCGCGCAGCGCCTCGTAGACGACGCGCCCATAGTTCTTCGCCGACAGCCCGAGCTTCGGCTTCGTCGTGGCTCCGAGCAGCGGGCGTCCGAACTTGTCGAGGTACTCGCGCTCCATCACGATCCCGTGCGGCGGCCCTTGGAACGTCCGCAGGTAGGACACCGGGATGCGCATGTCCTCGAGCCGCAGCGCCTTTAGGGCCTTGAAGCCGAAGACATTGCCGATGATCGAGGAGGTCAGGTTCGCCACGGAGCCCTCCTCGAAGAGATCGATGTCGTAGGCGATCTTCGCGATGTACTGCCCCGGGGTCCCCGGCACCTCCTCGCACGAGTACGCCTTCGCCTGGTAGTGCTCGTGCGGCGTCAGCCGATCGGTCCAGACGACCGTCCAGGTCGCCGTCGAGGACTCGCCCGCCACGGCCGCCGCCGCCTCGATGGCGTCGACGCCGTCCTGGGGCGTGACTCGGAACGCGCACAGGACGTCGGTGTCCTTGGGCTCGTAGTCGGCGTCCCAGTAGCCCATCTCGGCGTACGGGGTGACACCCGCCGCCCAGCGGTCCTTCTTCGGTGCTCCGCTCTCCATCGTAGACCTCGACCTCCTCGGGGAAAATGGACCGTACGCGGTCCAAACGTAAAGTTCCAGTAGGACTTCGCGCGAACGGCATAGAGATCCTTCGATACTTCAAGCGACGGGTTGTCTCTCCATGTCAACCGAATAGATGCCGCAGCGGGCAGCTCCGTTGCAGCTCGCGCGGTGGGCAAAGACCCTCTGCGCCGCATCGACGTTGCCCTCCTCGCCCCTCCACGTCTCGAGTGCCGCGGCGATCAGCGCGCGTCCGTAGGAGAAGCTGAGCTCCCACGGCTGCGGTCCGAGCCCGTTGATGGCGTTGAGATGCGCGCTGGCGAGCTCGTCGCTCTGCCCACCGGACAGGAACACGACCCCCGGCACGGCGGCGGGCACGGTCGCGCGCATGCAGCGCACGGTCGCCTCCGCGACCTCCTCGACGCCAGCCTGTCTCGGGCAGTCCTTGCCGGAGAGCACCATGTTCGGCTTGAGCAGCATGTGCTCGGGCTCGACCCGCTGCTCGGAAAGCTCGTGGAAAACCCGATGCAGCGTCTCCGCGGTGACCTCGTAGCAGCGCTCGATCGAGTGACCGCCGTCCATCACCACCTCGGGCTCCACGACCGGCACGAGCCCGCCCTCCTGGCACAGGGCGGCGTAGCGCGCGAGCGCGTGGGCGTTCGCCTCGATGCAGCGGCGGCTGGGCAGGTCATCCGCGATCGTGATCACCGCGCGCCACTTGGCGAACCGAGCGCCCAGCTCGCGATAGTCGGCCAGGCGCTCGCGCAGGCCGTCGAGCCCCTCGGTGACCTTCTCGGAAGGGGAGCCGGCGAGCGGCTTCGCGCCCGTATCGACCTTGATGCCGGGCACCATCCTCTGGCGCCGGAGCACCTCGGTGAAAGGCGTGCCGTCCGCTGCGTCCTGGCGGATGGTCTCGTCGTAGAGGATCACGCCGCTGATGAACCTGTCCATGCCCGGAGTCGTGATCAGCATCTGGCGGTACGCGCGCCGCGTCTCCTCCGTGGACTCCACGTTCACCTGCTCGAGCCGCGTTCCCATCGTCCCTGAGCTCTCGTCCGCGGCGAGGATGCCCTTGCCATCGGTCACAAGCGCTCTGGCGATACCTCCGAGCTCGTCTGCGTTCATGCCTGCTCCACCTCCGTGTCTCATAGTTATTGACCGTCCTCAAAGCTCGTCTCGACGATTCGGCGCACGGAGCCCTTGGACACGACGATCGACTCCGTGAGCGTCGCTCCGTCCGAGCGCCACGGCCGCCTGAGCAGCCGGCCTCCGCTCACACCGCAGGCGACGAAGAACGAGTCGCCGGACACGAGGTCCTCGAGCGCCAGCACGCGGTCGACCTCGAAGCCGACGGCGGCGAGCGTCGCTCGCTCGGAGTCGCTTTGAGGGGCGAGGCGTGCCTGCATTCCGCCGCCGAGCGCCTGTACGGCAGTCGCGGTCATGACGCCCTCCGGCGTGCCGCCGATGCCCATCAGGAGGTCGTTCTCCCCGCCTGGCAACAGGACCTCGAGCGACGCCGCCACGTCACCCGCGCTGGGCGTCGAGACCGAGGCGCCGGCGGAGCGCATGCGC
This sequence comes from Thermoleophilaceae bacterium, assembly GCA_013696905.1. Classification (GTDB taxonomy): domain Bacteria; phylum Actinomycetota; class Thermoleophilia; order Solirubrobacterales; family Thermoleophilaceae; genus JACCXP01. The sequence goes on along the minus strand of JACCXP010000092.1, from coordinate 981 downwards.
TCGATCAGCTCACCGTGGCGAGGCTTGTCGAGCACCACGACGCGCAGGTCAGAGATCGGGCGCCCGAGCGCCCCGGCGACGGACTCGAGGTTGCTCTCGGGCGACTCACGCAGGTCGATCGCCTCGCTCGCCGCCGGCGCCACGACCAGCTTGTCCATGGAGAGCCCGGGCCCGGGCGACCACAGCGAGCCCGCCTCCCCGACCGCGATCGTGGCGAGCGCACCGGGAAGCCCGTCCGCGCAGTTGTCGGTGCACTCGAGCGGATCGACCGCGATGTCGAACGCCTGACCCAAGCCGTTGCCGACCCGCTCGCCGTTGTAGAGCATCGGGGCGCTGTCCTTCTCGCCCTCGCCAATCACCACGGTGCCTGTGCCCGCGGCATTCGCCAGCGCGGCGCGCATCGCCTCGGTGGCCGCGGCGTCAGCTTCAGCCGGCTGCCCGCGCCCGAGCCAGGGCTGACATGCGAGGGCTGCTGCCCTGGTCGCCGCCACGATCACCGGCTCGAGCGCTTGCACGCCCGCATCTCTTCGGAGCGGCAACTATGCCCGACCGGCAACGACCGGGGCAGGCTCTGCCTCCACGTGGGTGACGGGCACGCCGAAGTGGGCGGCCTTGCGCGGCAGGTCGAGCCGCAGCCAGCCCGATAGGCGCCGCGGCAGCGTCGAGAGGATGAGCTCGTCGAAGTGCCCGGCGTGGAGCGCGTCTGAGATAGCCGCAAGCGGGTCCGCGTCGCCGACCTCGCCCGAGACCTCGGCGCCCGCCGCCTCGGCGAGCGCAGGAAGCGCGCGCTCGAGCTGTGCGGTTGCCTCGGGGAGGCCGGCCGCGTCGGGGTCGACGACGCGGTCCAGGCCGCGTGGCGTGGCCGGGACGATCAGGTGGAAGCGTGTCGGCGACTGAGCCGCCCGCGCGCGCACCGCATCGAGCAGCGCGGCGCTGACTGCGGTGCGATTGGCGACTAGAAGCACTTGGTCCTCGGCGGGC
>JACCXP010000062.1 GCA_013696905.1 Thermoleophilaceae bacterium | reverse complement strand
CGGGCATGCGCGTCATGCCGCCGACGAGCACGATGTGGTCGATCTGGTCACCGGTCACGCCGGCGTCCGACATCGACTGCTTGACGGGGCCGACCGTGCGGTCGAGCAGGTCGGAGACGAGGTCGACGAGCTTGGCGCGCGAGAGGCGCGTGTCGAGGTGCTTCGGCCCCGACTGGTCGGCCGTGATGAACGGCAGGTTGATCTGCGTCTCCTGCGTCGTCGAGAGCTCGACCTTGGCCTTCTCGGCGGCCTCGTAGAGACGCTGAAGGGCCATCTTGTCCTGCGCCAGGTCGATCCCCTGGGAGGCGCGGAACTCCTTCACGAGCGAGTCGACGATCGCCTTGTCGAAGTTGTCGCCGCCGAGGTGGTTGTCGCCGGCGGTCGACTTGACCTCGAACACGCCGTCGCCGATCTCGAGCACCGACACGTCGAAGGTGCCGCCGCCGAGGTCGAACACGAGGATGCGCTGGTCGGCGCCCTCCTTGTCGAGCCCATAGGCGAGCGAGGCCGCGGTCGGCTCGTTGATGATGCGCTTGACCTCGAGCCCGGCGATGCGCCCGGCGTCGCGCGTGGCCTGGCGCTGGTCGTCGTTGAAGTACGCGGGGACGGTGATGACCGCCGAGTCGACCGCCTCGCCGAGGTAGGCCTCGGCGTCGGTCTTCAGCTTCTGGAGGATCATGGCGCTGATCTCGGGCGGCGAGTACTCCTTGCCGCCGGCGCTCACGCGCGCGTCGCCGTTCGGGCCGCGTACGACCTGGAACGGGACCATCGTCTCCTCCTCCTTGACCTCACCCTCCTTGCGCCCCATGAAGCGCTTGATCGAGAAGACGGTGTTCTCGGGGTTGGTGACGGCCTGGCGCTTGGCGACGGTGCCCACCAGACGCTCGCCACCCTGCGTGAACGCGACGACGGACGGCGTCGTGCGCGCGCCCTCCGCGTTCTCGATCACGTTCGGCTCGCCGCCGTCGAGGATCGCCATGCACGAGTTGGTCGTGCCCAGATCGATTCCGATCGTCTTTGCCATGTGAGTCTGCCCTTCCTTCGATTACTGGGTCAGGTGAGAAGAAATCTGAGTGAGAGTATGGCAGATCACTTTCGTCGCCTTGCTCCGGGCGCGAGGTCATCCCTCCGGCAGCGGGCGCGCCGGGCGCAGCCGCGGCACGAGCTCGACCGCCACGATCGCGGTCATGATCAGCGCCGCACCGAGCCACCCGAGCGCGCCGAGGCGATCGCCCGCGAGCAGGTATCCGAATAGGCCCGCGAAGGCCGGCTCCGAGGCGAGGATCAGCGCGGTGCGCGCCGGGGGCGCGTGCTGCTGCGCGTAGGTCTGGACGAAGAAGCCGAGCGCGCTCGCGACGAGCGAGGTGACGAGCAGGGCGGACCAAACGGTCGCCCCGCGCGGGATCTCGAGCTGGCCGAGGAGTGCCGCGGCGCCGAGGCAGAAGAGCCCGGTAACCGCCAGCTGGACGGCGAGCAGCGCGCCGATGTCGTGCCCGCGCACGGCGCGATCGGTGACCAGGATGTGGGCGGCGAACGAGATCGCGCACAGCAGCACGAGACCGTCGCCGCGAGCGTTGAGCCCGGCCGAGCCGGACAGCAGGTAGAGGCCGACCGCCGCCAACAGGGCTGCCGCCCAGGCGATCGGCTCAATCCGCTGGGAGAGCAGCACGGCGCCGAGGAGCGGCGTGAGGACGACCATCAGCCCGGTGATGAACCCGGCGTTGGACGCGGTCGTCGCCTCGAGGCCGAGCGTCTGAAACACGTACCCGGCGGTGAGGAAGGCGCCCATCAGGACGCCCGCGCGCCAGCCTGCCGCATCGAGGCGAGCGAGCCCGCGCCTGAACACCACCGCCACGATCAGCGCCGCCGGCAGGAAGCGGTAGGCGAGGAAGGCCATCGTCGGCAGCTCCGCGACCGCGTCCTTGACCATCACGAACGTGAGGCCCCAGACCGCGGCGATCCCGACCAGCCCGAGCTCGGCGGCGCGCTCCCGGCTCACTTGGACGCCGCCGCTGTGCGCCGCTGTCCTTCCGGGCAAAGGTCGAGCAGCGGGCATTCCCCGCAGCGCGGCGCCCGTGCGTTGCAGGTGCGCCGGCCGTGGCGGATCAGGCTCACGTGGAGCTCGTAGGCGTCCTCTGGGTCCGCCAGCGCGAGCAGCTCGTCGTGGGCCTCGTCGAATGGCGCCCCCGGGCGGAACAGGCCGAGGCGGGTGCCGACGCGGTACACGTGGGTGTCGACCGGGATGTCCGGCAGCCCGTAGGAGAAGAGCAGCACGCAGGCGGCCGTCTTTCGGCCCACCCCCGGCAGCGCGCACAGGAAGGAGCGCCCGTCCTCGACCGGTGCCGTCTCGAGCCAGGCGAGATCGTCGCCGTCGAGCGCGCGCAGGATCGCCTGGATGCGGCCGGCCTTGATGCGGGAGATGCCGCCCGGCCGGATCGCCTCCTCGACCTCGTCGAGCGGCGCCTCACGCACCTCCCCCCAGGCGGGGAAGCGCTCGCGCAGGCGCGCGTAGGCGACATCGCGGTTGCGGTCGTTCGTGTTCTGCGACAAGACCGTCAGCACCAGCTCGTCGAGCGGCGCCCCGTGGGGCGCGAGCTCGGGCCGCCCGTAAGCGGCGCGCAGCCGGTCGCGGATCGCCGTGACGCGCAGGCGCTCGGGCCGTCTCCAGGCTTTGCGGAGCTTCGTGGCACGGGCCATCGCGGCGCAGACGTTAGGAGCGCGTCGCCTGCGACCCTTCGCGGCGTGAGCGAGCATCGTCAGGCCGTCGGCGGGCTGCCCCTCTTCTGGCGCGGGGAGCCGGCGCAGACGGCGGTGCCGGTGCTCTACGTCCACGGCGTGCCCACGGACGGCGACGACTTCAAGCCGTTCCTCGCCCGCACGGGTGGGATCGCGCCCGACCTGCCGGGATTCGGGCGCTCCGGCAAGCCGGCCGAGTTCGACTACTCGATCGAGGGCTACGCCGACTACCTCGCCGTCTTCCTGAACCACGTCGACGTCGAGCGCTGCTCGCTCGTCGTGCACGACTGGGGCGGCGCGGCGCTCGCGCTCGCACAGCGCGAGCCGGAGCGGGTCGAGCGCCTCGTGATAATCGACGCCGTGCCGCTGCTGCCCGGCTACGTGCCCCACCGGCTTGCGCGGCTGTGGGCGCGGCCCGGCGTCGGCGAGCTGCTGATGGGCCTGACGACGCGGCGCAGCGCCAGCTTGCTCTCGCGCGGCGCGATGGCCGGGCGGCGCCCGATGGAGCCGGCGCTCGCCGAGCGGGCCTGGCGGCACTTCGACCACGGAACCCAGCGCGCGATCCTCAAGCTCTACCGCTCGACCGACCCCGACGGGCTCGCTCGAGCGGGAATGCGACTGGGTGAGCTGCGCTGCCCGGCGCTCGTGCTGTGGGGCGCCGAGGACCCCTACGTGCCGGCGTCGTTCGCGCACGCCTACGCAGGCGCGCTGGGAGGCGAGGTGCGCGTCGAAGTGCTCGAGCGCGCGAGCCACTGGCCGTGGATCGACCGCCCCGAGGCCGTCGACCTGGTGGCCGGCTTCCTGCTCGCCTGACGCTCGAGGGGACACGCCAGGAGATCGAAGCAACGACCTCGTCGTCGTGGCGGGCCGCAGCCCGCTCGGCGCAGCCGGCGGCGACCGAGAGCCCGCTTCACGGAGCTTCTGGGCGCTGCGCTGGATAACGTGGTCGGTCGTGTCCCCCTCAGCCCCTCGCCGGTGAGTCCGGCTCCCGAGCAGCGCGGGCGCAGGCCACGCCGCGCGGCGCGCGACGGGAGGGCACCCCGCGGCGAGCCTTGGAGCGCAGCCGAGATGCGCACGCTCGCGCGCGACCGCCTGATCCAGTCGCGCCTGACGCCGAACGCGATCTCGATGACCGGGCTCGTGCTCAACCTCGCGGCCGCGCTGATGGTGACCCAGCGCATGTTCGTGCTCGCGGGGCTCGCCTTCATCGTCGGATCGGTGATGGACACGCTCGACGGGCGCTACTCGCGGATGTCGGGCAAGGGGACGCCATTCGGCGCCTTTCTCGACTCGACAGTCGACCGCGTCGAGGAGGGCATCGTGCTGACGGCGGTCGCCGCCTACTTCTCCTCGCGGGGCGACGACGCGGCGGTGGCCGCGGTGGTGCTGACCGTGCTCGGCTCGCTGATGGTGAGCTACACCCGCGCGCGCGCCGAGGCGCTCGGGGTGGAATGCAAGGTCGGGCTCGCGACCCGGCCGGTGCGGGTCGTGATCCTCTCGATCGGACTGCTGTTCGCGACCCCTGTCTCGCTGCTGCCCTTCGGCCTGCTCGAGCCGGCGATCTATGTGATGGCCGCGCTGACGCTCTTCACGATGGTGCAGCGCGTGTCGCACGTACGCCGTCAGCTGATGCGCGCGCCCGTGCTCTAGCGCGCGGCGCAGGACGTCCGTCGTCGGCCCGACCCGCGCGGCGCGAGGCAGGCATCGAGGCGCCTCGGGGCGAGACCGCGACGGATCGTGAAGCGGGTGTACTTGCCGATCCGGCTCGGGCTCGTGACGAACACCTGGATCCGCGCGCCGGCGCGCAGCGGGCGCTGCAGGCGCGTGAAGCGCACGCGGCC
>JACCXP010000053.1 GCA_013696905.1 Thermoleophilaceae bacterium | reverse complement strand
GTCGCGATCCTCGCGCTTGCCGCCGGCCGCGCGGCCGCGAAGGCCGTCGAGGAAGGACACGGCGCTAACGGGCCCCGAAGCGGCGCTCGCGCGCCGCGAACTCCTCGAGGCAGGCCTCGAGCTCCGGCTTGTCGAAATCAGGCCACAACGAGTCCGAGAACACGAGCTCCGAGTACGCGCACTGCCAAAGCAAGAAGTTCGACAGCCGGCGCTCGCCGCTGGTGCGGATCAGCAGCTCGGGATCGTTCATGTCCGGTGCGTACAGGAGCCGCGCGAATTCGTCGTCGCCACCACCCTCGAAGCGGGTCGCGGCGTCGAGGATCTCGGCCCGCCCGCCGTAGTTGAAGGCCACGAACAGAGTCATCCGCTGGTTGGCGACGGTCCGCTCCTCGGCCCACCCCATGCGCTCGCGCAGGCGCCTCGAGACCTCCTCGCGGCGGCCGACGAAGCGCATCCGCACGCCCTGCTCGGCGAGCTCCCCGGTCTCCGACTCGATCAAGCCGGCGAACATCCGCATCAGCCCGTCGACCTCCGTGCGCGGGCGCGTCCAGTTCTCGGTCGAGAACGCGTACACGGTCAGCTCCCGGATGCCGAGCTCGACGGCGTTTCGGACGGTGCGCTTGAGCGCCTGGGCACCCTGCCGGTGGCCCTCGAGCACCGGCACGCCGCGGTCACGAGCCCAGCGTGCGTTGCCGTCCATGATGATCGCTACATAGCGCGCCGCCATGCGCCCCGGATGACCCCCGCGGAGGTCTCCCTATACCTCGAGGATGTCTTCTTCCTTGCCGGCCAGGAAGGAGTCGATGTCCTTGACGTGTGAGTCGGTGAGCTGCTGGAGCTCTGTCTCGGCGCGGCGCTCCTCGTCCGAGCCGACCTCGCCTTCGTCCTTCAGCTCGCGCAGGTCCTGCATCACGCCGCGGCGAATGTTGCGGATCGCCACCTTGCCCTCCTCGGCGATGTTGCGAACGATCCGCACGAGGTCGCGGCGGCGCTCCTCGGTCAGCTCGGGGATCGTCAGGCGGATCAGGTTGCCGTCGTTGGAGGGCGTCAGGCCGATGTCCGACTCGAGGATCGACCGCTCGATCGCCTTGATCGAGGTCTTGTCATAGGGCGTGATCGTCAGCAGGCGAGCCTCGGAGGCGGAGATGTTGGCGAGCTGCCTGAGCGGCGTGCGCGCGCCGTAGTAGTCGACGTCGATGCGGTCGAGCAGGTGCGGAGAGGCGCGCCCGGTGCGCACCGTCGAGAACTCGCCACGAGTCGAGTCGACGGACTTGGTCATGCGCTCGCGGGCATCGGCGAGCAGCTCGTCGGTCAGGTCGCTCATGTCGAGACCAGGGTGCCCACCCGCTCGCCGCACACTATCCGGTCGATGTTTCGCTCATCGTCCATGTTGAAGACGTAGATCGGCAGGCCGTTGTCCATGCACAGCGAGAGCGCCGTCGAGTCCATCACGGCCAGCCGGCGCTCGATCGCCTCGCGGTGTGTGATGGCGGGCAGGAACTCCGCGTCGGCCTCCTTGCGCGGGTCGGCGCTGTAGACGCCCTCGACGCCGTTCTTCGCCATCAGGATCACGTCGGCGTGGATCTCGAGCGCGCGCAGGGCGGCCGCCGTGTCGGTGGTGAAGAACGGGTTGCCGGTGCCGGCGGCGAAGATCACGATCCGCCCCTTCTCGAGGTGGCGCATCGCGCGGCGGCGGATGTAGGGCTCGGCGACCTCGGAGATCTGGATCGCCGACTGCACGCGGGTGTGGGCGCCGATCCTCTCGAGCGCGTCCTGGAGCGCGAGCGCGTTCAGGACGGTGGCGAGCATCCCCATGTAGTCGCCGGTCGCGCGGTCCATCCCGGCGGCCGCGCCGGCGAGCCCGCGGTAGATGTTGCCGCCCCCGACGACGCACGCGATCTCGACACCGCGATCGGCGACGTGCTTCACCTGCGAGGCGATCGCCGCGATGCGCACCGGATCAGCGCCGTACTCCCACTCCCCCATCAGCGCCTCACCGGAGAGCTTCAGCAGGATCCGGTCGAACACCGCCGGCGTTGCGTCGCCGTTGGTCCGAGCGCCGTCTCCCGGCCCGTCTGACTCCACCGTCGCTACTCCTCGCCGACGGCGAAGCGCTCAAAGCGCCGGATGACCACGTTCTCGCCCGTCTTCGCGGCGGTCTCCGCGCGTAGCTCCTCGATCGTCTTGCCGCCGTAGAGGTCGGTGTTGATGTGAGGCTGGTAGAGCAGGACGATTCCCTCGAGCCACTTGCGCAGCTGTCCCTCGGCGATGCGCTCGCGCACGTGCTCCGGCTTGTCGGCGGCCTGCTCGGCGAAGATCCGAAGCTCGGCGGCGCGCGCTTCCTCGGGCACCTCCTCCTCCGTCACGTACAGCGGCGCGGCGGCCGCGATGTGCAGCGCGAGCTGGCGGGCGAAGTCGCGGAAATCGTCGTTGCGTGCGACGAAGTCGGTCTCGCAGTCGACCTCGACGAGCACGCCGATCTTTCCATTCGAGTGGATGTAGGACTGCACGGCGCCCTCGGTCGCCACCCGCCCCCCGCGCTTCGCGGCCTGGGCCTGGCCCCGCACGCGCAGGATCTCGATCGCCTGATCGATGTCACCCTCCGACTCCTGCAAGGCGGCCTTGCAGTCCATCATCCCGGCGCCGGTGCGATCGCGCAGGGCCTTGACCTCGCCCGCGGTGACCGCGGTCATGAGCTGACCTCCTGCGTCGGGTTCGACGCTTCGTCGATCTGCTCGCCGCCCGCGACGTCGGCGCCCTCGGGACCGCGCGGGCGCGTGGGCGGGGTCTCGGCACCGGCCGGCGT
>JACCXP010000040.1 GCA_013696905.1 Thermoleophilaceae bacterium | reverse complement strand
CCCGCTCTGGCGCTCGCGCTCCGAGCGCGCGAGCGTGAGTCGCGGCGCGCGCAGCGGCGCGAACGCGTCGTTCGACACCTCGCCCGCCCAGACGAGGTCCCACAGCGCCTCCTGGAGCTCGACGGGGTCGAGCCGCACTGCCCCGTCCAGATCCGGGACGTCGGCCAGCAGGTCGGCCCAGAAGGACGCGCCCTGCTCGAGCCGGCGGCGGATCGCGTCGTGCACCGGCCCGGCCGGCGGATCGCCCTTGTACGGGGGCGGGCCGAGCCAGCGGATATCGTCGCGGAAGTAGAGGGCGACCTTGCCGGATGTACGCCCGAGCGCACCGGCGCCGATCCAGACGAGCTCGCCGCCGGCGCAGAGGGCGTCCAGCCAGCCGGACGAGTAGGCGCCCACGCGGCGCGGCAGCACGTCGCGCTCCCACACCTCGGGTGCGAGCGCGAGCCCCTGGAGCGGCACCAGCTGCTCACGCAGGCGATCGACGCCGGCGCCGTTCGGTGGCGCCGAGTCGACGCCCTGCCAGCTCGGCAAGAGACGCGCGAGCGCGCGTTGCTCGGCGGGCTCGACCTCCTTGCGAAGCGTCGCGAGTGACGCCCGGCGCAGCCGCCGCAGGACCTCTGGATCGCACCACTCGCGCTCGCTGCCGCCGGGGCGCAGCTCGCCGAGCACGAGGTCGCCGGCGCGCTCCAGCTCGCGCAGGGCGGGGCCGACGTCGACCGAATAGCGCTCGCCGACCGCGGTGATCACGAACGGTCCGTGCGTGCGCGCGTAGCGGCGCAGGATCCGCTTGAGCGGCTCCTCGACCGGCTCGAGGAAGGTGGCGGGGAGCCCACCGGGCGGCACCGCACCCAGCGCATCGCGGTACATGCCCGCGTCCTCCGCGGCGATGTAGCGTTCCTCGCCGCCGATCCGCATCTCGACGGCACGCCGTTCGGCGACGAGGCCGTCGAGCATCCGCTTGGCCGACACCCCCTTGTGGCAGCGGGCCTGTGCCTCGACGGCGGTCAGGTCGCCGAGCGCGCGCAGCACGTCGTGGAGGCCGTCGGCGTTCACGACGCGCGTGCGCTCGCTCGTACGCTGCAGGTCGGCCTCGACGTCGGCGAGCGCCTTGGGGTCGATCAGCTCGCGCAGCTCCTCCTGCCCGAGCAGCTCTCGCAAGAGGTCTCGGTCGAGCGACAGGGCGGCGGCGCGGCGCTCGGCGTTCGGCGTGTCGCCCTCGTACATGTAGGTCGCCACGTAGTCGAACAGGAGCGAGGAGGCGAACGGCGAGGCGCGCTGGGTCTCGACCTCGACGAGCGTCAGCTCGCGCGTGTGCAGGCCACGGAGGAGGCCCTCGAGCCCCGGCAGGTCGAGCACGTCGCGCAGGCACTCGCGGTAGGTCTCGAGCACGATCGGGAACTGCCCGTAGCGCTTGGCCACCTCGAGCAGCGACTGCGCCTTGAGGCGCTGCTGCCACAACGGCGTGCGCTTGCCCGGGTAGGCGCGCGGGATCAACAGCGCGCGCGATGCGTTCTCGCGGAAGCGCGACCCGTAAAGCGCCGAGGCGCCGAGCTCGCGCACGACCATGTCCTCGACCTCGTCGGGCTCGATCAGCACCATGTCGGCGCCGGGCGGCTCGTCGGCGTCGGGGAGGTGGACGATGATCCCGTCATCCGACCAGATCGCGTCGGCCTCGAGGCCGTGCTGCTCGCGGATGCGCGCCGACAGCGCGAGCCCCCAGGCGGCGTGCACACGCCCGCCGAACGGCGACAGCACACACAGGCGCCAGTCGCCGATCTCGTCGCGGAAGCGCTCGACGACGACTGTCGTGTCCGACGGGACGACGCGCGTCGCCTCGCGCTGCTCGCGCAGGTAGGTGACGAGGTTGGTCGCCGCACGCCTGTCGAGGTCGTGCGACTCCATCAGGTCGGCCGGCTCCTGGTCGACCGCCCAGCGCGCGAACGCGCCGATCGCCCGCCCGAGCTCGACGGGTCGCCCGACGCTGTCGCCGCGCCAGAACGGCAGCGCTCCGGGGGCTCCCGGGGCCGGTGTCACGATCACCCGGTCGCGCGTGATCTCCTCGATCCGCCAGGTCGAGGCGCCGAGCATGAACGTCTGGCCGGGGCGCGCCTCATAGACCATCTCCTCGTCGAGCTCGCCGACGCGCCGCCCGTCGGGAAGATGGACGCCGAAGAGCCCCCGGTCGGGGATCGTGCCGGCGTTCGTCACCGCGAGCTGGCGTGAGCCGGCACGCGCGCGAAGGGTGTCGTTCACCCGGTCCCAGACGATCCGCGGGCGCAGCTCCGAGAACTCCTCGGAGGGGTAGCGCCCGTCGAGCATGTCGAGCACGTTGTCGAGCAGCTCGCGCGAGAGGTCGGAGTAGGGGTAGGCGCGCTTGACCATCGCGTGCAGCTCGGGAACGCTCACGTCCTCGTCGTCCGAGGCGGCCATCGCGACGATCTGCTGCGCCAGCACGTCGAGTGGGTTGCGCGGCACGACCGTATGCTCGATCTCGCCCTCGCGCATGCGTTTCGCAACGACGGCGCACTCGAGCAGGTCCGCGCGGAACTTGGGGAAGATGCGACCTTTCGAGACCTCGCCGACGCCGTGGCCGGCGCGCCCGATCCGCTGCAGCCCGCGCGTGACGGACTTCGGCGACTCGACCTGGAGCACGAGGTCGACCGCGCCCATGTCGATCCCGAGCTCGAGCGACGAGGTGGCGACGAGGCACGGCAGGTCGCCCGACTTCAGCAGCTCCTCGACGACGAGGCGCTCCTCGCGCGCGAGCGAGCCGTGGTGGGCGCGGGCGATCTCGGCCGGACCGTCATCGTCGCCCGCCAGCTCGTTGAGGCGCACCGCGAGGCGCTCGGCGCCGCGGCGGTTGTTGACGAAGATGATCGTCGAGCGGTGCGCACGCACCAGCTCGAGCAGCTCGGGGTAGATCGCCGGCCAGATCGAGCGTCGGGTGGCGCTCGTGTCGCCATCGCCGAGGCCGGACAGCGGCTCGATGCCGACGCCGGCCAGGTCGCCTCCGCCCGCGGCCGTGCCGGTGCCGGGCTCGTTCGGATCGGGCACGGATGGCTCGCGCATGTCCTCGACCGGCACGCGGATCTGGAGGTCGAGTGGCTTGCGGATGCCGGTGTCGACGAGCGTGCACTCGCGTGTCGCCCCCGACAGGAAGCGCCCGACCTCGTCGAGCGGACGCTGGGTGGCCGACAGGCCGATCCGCTGCACGCGCCGGCCGACGAGGCGCTCGAGGCGCTCGAGCGTGAGCGCCAGGTGGGCGCCGCGCTTGGTCTGCGCGACCGCGTGGATCTCGTCGACGATCACCCACTCGGCGTCGCGCAGCACGTCGCGGGCGCGCGAGGTGAGCATCAGGTAGAGCGACTCGGGCGTCGTGATCAGCACGTCGGGCGGCGTGCGCAGCATCGCCTGGCGCTCCTTCTGCGGCGTGTCGCCGGTGCGCAGGGCGACCTGCACGCCGCCGCCGATTCCCTTCAGCGGAGCGCGCAGGTTGCGCTCGATGTCGTAGGAGAGCGCCTTGAGCGGCGACACGTAGACGAGCCGAGTGCGCCGCTCGCCCTCGGGCGAGGGCCTTGCGACGAGGCGGTCGAGCCCCCAGAGGAAGGCTGCGAGCGTCTTGCCGGACCCGGTCGGGGCCGACAGCAGCACGTCTTCCCCGCGCGCGATCGCGGGCCAGGCCTGGCGCTGCGCCTCGGTCGGCTCCGCAAAGGCACGCGCGAACCAGTCGCGTACTTGAGGCGTGAAGGAGGCGAGTGGGTCCAGCGGCATGCGACCCTCCAGCGTAGTGCGGCCGCGCGGTTCGCTTGTTACCGTCACAGCCATGAGCGCGCCGCCCACGGTCACCGTCATGTGGCGACGCCGGATCGCCGCGCTCGCGCTGGCGGCGCTGCTGCTGATCCTGCTGGTCTACGGCCTCCAGGCGGCATTCGGGGTCGGCGACGATCAGACTGTCGCTCCGCTTCCCGTTACGACGACTCCTCCCTCGTTGCCGGGTGACGCGGGCACCCGTGACGAGCAGAGCGCAGCGCGCCGGCGTGCGCGAAGCCGCGAAGTTGCCGAGCCCGCCACGGGCGCACCGGCCGCGCCTGGCACGCCGGCACCCGTCGCGCCGGCCGCCCCGGCGGGC
>JACCXP010000025.1 GCA_013696905.1 Thermoleophilaceae bacterium | reverse complement strand
GCAGCTGCCGGCGCCGGGGCCTCCCGCCGCACTATCTGCATCAGAGCGGGCTTCAGGCTCGGCGGGGGCTCGACCGGCTCGACCGCGCGCGGCAGCGCGTCGACCGCGACCGTCAGGCGCTCGAGCTCGTTCGCGCACCGCTCGCAGCGCATGAGGTGTCGCTTGAAGGCGGTCGCCTCGATCTCGCTCAGAGAGCCGAGCAGATAGGCGCCGACATCCTGGTGGTGCTGTTCGTGCCCGCGCTCGCTCATGCCGTCTCGCCTTCGACGTCCGTGAGCTGGCGGCGCATCTTCTCGAGGCCGAGGCGCATCCTGCCCTTGACCGTGCCGACGGGCATCGCCAGCATGTCGGCGATCTGGGTATGGGTGAAGCCGCCGAAGTAGGCGAGCTCGATCACCCGGCACTGCTCGTCTGGAAGCCCCTCGAGCGCCGCCCGCACGGTGCGCGCCTCGTCGCGGCGCGCGGCCTCGACGTCGGTCAGCTCACGCGCCTCGTGGCGCTCCTCGATGCCCTCGGCGGAGGCCCGGCGACGGTCGTGCACGAGGTTTCGCCGCAGCGCGTCGATCGTGCGGTGGTGGACGATGCCGAGCACCCACGAGCGCACGCTGCCGCGATCGCGCTGGTAGCGCGCCCGCGAGCGCCAGATCGAGAGGAACGCCTCCTGGACGACGTCCTCGGCGACGGTGCGATCGCCGACGATGCGATAGGCGAGCGAGAACGCCGGCCCGCCATGGCGGTCGTACATCAGCTCGAACGCGTCCGGGTTCCCGTCCTGGACGAGGTACATGAGCTCCTCGTCGGCCAAGCGATGTATGTCCTCCAAAGCCTGCACGTGCGCTCAGCCAGCCCTTCCGTAGACCCGCGTGTGGGAATTCCTTCGCGGCCGGGCAATGCCCGGATCAGTCGGTTAGCGCGGCAGGCGCCTGCGCACGTCGCCCGCGGCGTCGCGCACGCTGCGCTCGACGCCGCCGAGGCGGTGAGCCTTGCGGCCGCGCTGGCGCTGTCGCATGCGCACGACGACGAGTCCGGCCGCCGCCGTGGCCAGCACCGCGGCGGCGCCGATCGGCCGCGCCCAGTTGCGCGGGTCGCGCATCGAGTGCAGCTCCCAGTCGGTGAGCTCCTCGACGGCGGCGTCGCGCGTCTCGGTGAGCGTGCGCTCGAGCCGGTCGGTCATCCCCTCGGGGGGCTCGACCGGGGTCAGCGCCTCGCGCAGCAGTCGTTCGACCTCGCTCACTCGGATGCCGCCTTCTGAATGCCGTGCTCCAGTTGCCGGATAGCCCTGTGTATGAGCACCTTGGTCGCCCCTTCGGAGCGGCCGAGGGCGCGCGCGATCTCGCGGTTGTCCATGCCGAGCGCGAAGCGCATGATCAGTGCCTCGCGCCGGTCCCCCGGCAGCTTGGCCACCCCGGCGAGGACCTCCTCGAGCTCCTCGCGGCCCTCGACCAGGTCCTCTGTGTCGTGGGTCGCGGGCAGGATCCCGGCGTCGTCGAGCGAGGTCTGGGGCTTGCGCGAGCGGTCGCGATAGAAGTTGGCCGCGAGGTTGTGAGCGATGCGGATCAGCCACGGCCGCAGCGGCCGCCCGTTCGACTCGCGCCTGGCGCGCTCGAAGTGCCGGTAGGCCTGGAGAAACGCCTGCTCGGTGAGGTCCTCAGCGTCGTGGTGGTTGCCGACTCGGTAGTAGGAGTAGGAGTACACGTCGCGCAGGTGAGAGCGGTAGAGCTCCGCGAACTCGCGGTCGAGCTCGACCTTGTCCACCAATTCCTCCACCTGACGAGCCTAGCCGTCCGCGGCGACTACGCTGCCCTCGTGACCGTCCGACGCTCGCTCCGGGGCGCTCTCGCAGGTGGACTGGCGGCCGCGGTGTGGGCCGCACAGCAGCCGCTCGACAAGCGGGCCTTCGGCTGCCGCTTCGACGACGTCGAGCTGCTCGGCAAGCTCGTCACCCGCGGAAGGTCGTGGCCGCTCGCCGGCGCCGCGCTGCACGTCCAGAACGGCGCCCTGTTCGGGGCCGCCTACGCGCAGCTGCGGCCCCTCCTCGCCGGTCCCCCGATCGCGCGCGGGCTGAGCGCCGGCTTGGCCGAGCATCTTGCCTCGTGGCCGCTCGTGCGCGTCGTCGACCGCCACCATCCGGCCCGCCTCGAGCTCGTCTCGCTGTGGGGCAATCATCGTGCCTTCGCGCAGGCGACCTGGCGTCACGCCCTCTTCGGGGTGCTGCTCGGGGAGCTCGAGCGGCGCCTCAACCGCCGCTACGACGCGCCCGCGCCCGTGCC
>JACCXP010000014.1 GCA_013696905.1 Thermoleophilaceae bacterium | reverse complement strand
GACGTCGCCTACTACCTGATCCACTCGATGGGCCGCGGCGGTGACGGCGGGTTCGCACAACGCGAGCGCTCGGCGGCGCGCGCATTCGCCGGCATGGCCCACGAGGAGGGCGTCGAACGCGTCGTCTACCTGGGCGGGCTCGGCTCCCAGCCCGCCTCGGAGCACCTGCGCTCGCGCCACGAGACGGCCGAGATACTGGGCCGTGAGGGACCACCGCTGACCTACTTCCGCGCGGCGATGGTGGTCGGGGCGGGCAGCGACTCCTACCGCACCCTGCGCCATCTGGTCGAGCGCCTGCCTGCCATGATCGCACCCGCCTGGCTCAAGACCGCGACCCAGCCGATCGGCGTCGAAGACGTGATCACCTACCTCGGGGAGGCGCCCGACGTGCCCGCCTCTGCCGGCCGCGAGGTTCAGATCGGTGGGCCCGACGTGCTGACCTACGGCGAGATGCTCGACCGCATGTCAGGCGCGCTCGGGCGCAGGCCCGCGCCCCGGATACCCGTGCCGTTCATCACGCCGCGCCTCTCGTCGCTCTGGATCGGGCTCGTGACCCCGGTTGACGCCGGCGTCGCTCGACCGCTCGTCGAAGGGCTCTCGACCGAGACCGTAGTCACGGATCCCTCGGGCGGCGCGCTCTTCGACATCGATCCCGCGCCCTTCGACGACACGCTCCGCCTCGCGCTCGCCGAGGAGCGAGCGGCGGCGGCGTAGAGCCTGCGCTACCGTCGCCCGGGTGGCCGGGCGCGACGAGATCATCGCCTTCCTCGACGCGCTGCTCGAGCCCGCGTCGTTCGCCGACCACTGCCCGAACGGGCTCCAGGTGCCGGGCGCGGCCGATGTGCGGGCGGTCGCCACCGCGGTCTCTGCGCACCGCGAGCTGTTCGAGCGGGCGGCGGCCACCGGGGCCGAGCTGGTCCTCTGCCATCACGGCCTCTTCTGGGAACACGACCCGCGCGCGATCTCGCCCGCGCTCAAAGGCCGGCTCGAGGCGCTCTTCAAATCCGACATGTCGCTTGCCGCCTACCACCTGCCGCTCGACGCGCACGCCGAGGTCGGCAACAACGCGCTCATCTGCGCGGCGCTCGGGCTCACTCGCGCCGAGCCCTTCGGCAGCCATCGTGGCCGCGAGCTCGGCTGGGTCGGCCGCTCGACCGAGGGGATCTCCGCGATCGACCTGTCGCAGCGCTGCCGGACGGCGTTCGGGCGCGAGCCGCTGGTGTTCGCCGGCGCCGCCGACCCGATAAGGAGCGTGGGGATCGTCTCCGGAGGCGGCGCTTCGAGCCTCGCCGAGGCGGTCGAGCGCCGGCTCGACGCGTTCCTGACGGGAGAGCCGGCCGAGCCCTCGATGGCCGATGCCGAGGAGGCGGGGATCCACTTCATCGCCGGCGGCCACTATGGGACCGAGACCTTCGGAGTCCGCAGGCTCGGCGAGCTCTTGGCCGAGCGCTTCGGTGTAACCCACAGCTTCATTGAGGTGCGAAACCCGGTCTGAGCGCGCCGGTGGACTCGTACATGCGTCCAAAAACGTCCGCTCGCAGCGACTTTCGCTATGCAACGTCGGGCTCAGGCGGTAAAACTCGGTGACTGCAGCCACCGAGGAGGACAGAGTCATGGCGAATCATCTGACGCCCACCGAGCTCGGCCGCGAGGCCGGCATGCACCGGCGCGAGGTCATCGCTCGTTGCATCGATCTCGGTGTGCCGATCTTCCAGGGCCGCATCGACAAGACCCTCTTCCTGACCACTCTCAAGCAGTCCGCGGCCGAGGTGCGACCCGCGCCGATGTCCGCACCGGCCCCCGCGCAGGCCTAGCGACCGAAGCCCTCAGGCCGACATAGAATCGGTCGCACCTTGGCCGACGCGGTGAGAGCATCGACGGAAACCGCCGCGACGCGCCCACCCGCGACTATCGCGTCCCTGCTGTCGCTGGCCGCGGCGGACTACCCCGACGCTCCCGCGCTTCGCCACAAGGTCGGAGAGCGGTGGCTCGACGAGTCATACGCCGAGCTCGAGGTGGCTGTGCGGGAGCTCTCACTCGGGCTCGTCGACCTCGGTCTCGAGCCGGGAGATCGTGCGGCGATCGTGGCCGAGACTCGCCCGGAGTGGACGCACGCCGACCTAGCCATCCTCTCCGCAGGACTGGTCTCCGTGTCCGTCTACCCCACCAACTCGGCCGACGAGTGCAGCTACGTGCTCGGTCACTCGGAAGCGCGGGTCGCCTTCGTCGAGGACGACGAGCAGCTCGCGAAGGTTCTCGCGATCACGGAGCAGCTGCCGCCGCTCGAGTGGATCGTCGTCATGGCTCCCTCCGGGCCGGCTGCGCAGGCGCTCTCGATCGAGGACCTCAGGGCGCGCGGACGAGGCCGCGACCAAGCCGAGTGGAGCGCGCGGATCGCGGCGGTCGATCCCGACGACCCGTGCGCGTTCATCTACACGTCGGGCACCACCGGTCCGCCCAAGGGCTGCGTGCTGACACACCGCAACCTCCAGGCGATGACCGACATGGCGACCGAGCACGGCCTGATCGAGGAGGGCGAGGTCGTCTACCTATTCCTGCCGCTCGCGCACGCGTTTGCGCTGATCGTGCAGTTCCTGGTGCTCTCGCTCGGCGGCACGATCGCCTACTGGGAGCGCGACCGAACGAAGATCGTGCCGAACCTCGCCGAGGTGCGACCGACCACCTTCCCATCGGTGCCGCGTGTGTTCGAGAAGGCGCATGCGACCGTGCTCGCCCGCGTGCGGGCCGAGGGTGGGGCGCGCGAGCGGATCTTCTTCTGGGCGCTCGGCGTCGGGCGGCGGGTGAGCGCGCTCGAGCGCGAGGGGCGGCGGCCGGGGGCCCTGCTGCGCGCACGCCACGCGCTCGCCGATCACCTCGCCCTGCGCAAGGTGCGCGGGGTGTTCGGCGACCGGTTGCGCAAGTGCGTGTCGGGCGCGGCGCCGATACCCATCGAGGTGCTCGAGTTCTTCCACGCGTGCGGCGTCAAGGTGCTCGACATGTACGGGCTCACGGAGACCGCCCCGGGAGTCGCCGCCAACCAGCCCCACCGCTTCCGCTTCGGCTCCGTCGGCACGCCCTTCCCGCGCATGGAGGTCCGCTTCGCCGACGACGGAGAGCTGCTCGTGCGCGGACCGAACGTGTTCGAGGGCTACTACAAGGACGAGCAGGCGACGCGCGCCGCGCTCGTCGACGGCTGGCTCCACACCGGCGACCTCGGCAGCCTCGACGGCGAGGGCTTCCTCCACATCACGGGGCGAAAGAAGGACATCATCGTCACGGCCGGCGGCAAGAACGTGGCCCCGTCGAAGCTCGAGAGCGGTCTGCGCGAGTCCCGCTGGGTGTCCGAGGCGCTGGTCGTGGGCGACCACCGGCCCTACCTGGTGGCGCTCGTGACACTCGACGCCGAGCAGACCCCCGCGTTCGCCGAGCAGCACGGCCTCGACGTCGCGGAGCTGGCGGCCTCGGAGCCGATGCGGGCGGAGGTCCAGCGCGCGATCGACGCCGTCAACGCCGGCGTGGGCCGGGTCGAGCAGATCAAGCGCTTCCTGATCCTGCCCGGCGACATGACGCAGGAGGGTGGCGAGCTGACCCCGACGCTCAAGGTCCGTCGCGGCGCCGTCGCAGACAAGTACATGCCGGAGCTCGAGCGCCTCTACGACGGGTGATCCTCGCTCCGACCGCGCGCGGGAGGGGTTGAGGGAAGGTGCGTCGCGCGGCCGCCATCGCCTGTGCCCTGTGGCTGGCGCTTGCCGCCCCTGCACAGGCGCAGGACGATGCCTCGCTGCGGCGGTCGCTCGCGACCTCGATGCGCGCCGCCGGTCCAGCGTCGGGCGCCTACGTGTTCGACGCTAGTGGCGAACGGGTGCTGTTCGCGTGGCGCGCGGGAGTGCCGAGGATCCTCGCCTCGAACACGAAGATCTTCACGACCGCCGCGGCGCTCGACCGCCTCGGCCCCGCGAGCACGCTCTCGACGCGCGTCATCGGCTCGGGCTCGCTCGGCGAGGACGGGACCTGGCGGGGGGACCTCTACCTGCGCGGAGGCGGCGATCCCACCTTCGGCAGCGGCCCGTTCGTGCGCCGTGCCTATGGCACCGGCGCGAGCGTGGAGGCGCTGGCGGCGAAGCTCGAGGCGGCGGGCATCGCCGCGGTGCGCGGCCGCGTGGTGGGCGACGAGGGTCGCTTCGACGCCCTGCGTGGCGGCCCCGACTCGCGCTACGCCGTCGCGCGCGACGTCGGTCCGCTCAGCGCGCTCGCCTTCGATCGGGGCCTCGCCAACGAGCGCGGCAGCGCCTTCCAGGTGAACCCGCCCGCCTTTGCCGCGGCGCGGCTAGACGAGGCGCTCGAGCGGCGCGGCATCGAGGTGCGCGGGGGCCCGCGCGCGGGGCTCGCGCTCGCGGGCGCGGATGAGCTCGCCGCCGTCGAGTCGCCCGCGCTCGCGCGGCTCGCGCAGATCACGAACAAGCGCTCCGACAACTTCTTCGCGGAGACCCTGCTCAAGGCGGTCGGCGCGCAGGACGGCCAGCCGGGGACGACCGCCTCAGGTGCCCGCGCGGCGACTGCCTTCGCC
>JACCXP010000013.1 GCA_013696905.1 Thermoleophilaceae bacterium | reverse complement strand
GACCATCTTCGCGGCCAACAGGGCGGCGAGTAGCCCGAGATTGGAGAGGACGGCGCCGAGCGAGACGTTCAGGCCGCCGCGCAGGAAGAAGAACGGGGTCAGGAAGGCAAAGGCCACGACGCGCAGGCGCTCCTGCTCCGTGCGGTGCTGCTGGTAGTGGCGGGCCATGACCAGCCCGAGCACGAAGGCGGGCAGCACGGCATGGCCCTTGGCGGCGTCGGCGAGGACCATGAGCCCGAACAGGCAGACAAAGACCAGCTTGATCTCCGGCTCGATGACGCGATTGCCGTAGCGCGCGAAGAACCACGGCGCGAGCCTGGGCAGCAGGACGATCAGCGCGACCGACACGACTAGGAACACCGGAAACCAGGCGTTCGGGCGGACGAAGATCGCCGATAGCGCCAGGGCGGTTCCCATGTCAGTGACGAAGCAGGCCGACATGAGCAGCTTGCCAAGGCGTGCGGTTCAGGCCGGTCTCGACCAGCACGGCGTAGATGACCGCGAGCGAGGTGGTCGACAGGGCCGTCCCGGCGATCAGCGACGCCTTCAGCGTCCAGTCCAGCAGCTCGTAGGCCACGAGGGTGGCCACCACGAAGGGCCCGATGAAAGACACCACGCCGATGGTCAGGGACGCCCCGAGACGCTCCCGGAGGTCGTCGGGATCGACCTCCGCGCCGGCGAGGAAGGTCAGCACGATCGAGGCGAACGAGGCGAGGAACACCAGCCATTCGGCGTCCGGCTCGAGCCCGAAGACATTGCCGAGCACCACGCCCAGACCCAGCTCGAACAGGGCGACGGAGATGCCCAGCTCGACCGACAGCATGCTTGCCAACACGACGACCGCGGCGAGGACAGCGGCGACTTGGATCGGCTCCACGGAAGGCCTCCGGCGTCAGGCGATGGTCGGGGGTAGAGGCCATCAGCGGCAAAGCCACGGTCGGAGCGAGCCTCATCGCTCGAGGCCGAGGGTACCCGGGCAGGCGCGCCCTTGACCCCTACACCGCGCTGGCGATCGCCGCGATGAGGGTGGGCGGCGCACCTCAAGTCAGCGGTCGACGGTCTCCAGCCGACGTCGTTTGGGCTCGGCGCCGACGATCGCGGCCCCTTCGACGCGCAGCGTCCCCTTTGGCCGAGGCGGCCCATCCGACATGCGGACGGGAGGCTCTACACGCGATCAGCCGTGACGAGGACTCCGGGGAGCTCGACAGCGGCTCACAGCCCGGCTGCGCGGCGTGCGCTCTCGTGCGCGGCGAGCTCGAGCGAGTCCTCGAGTGGCGCGAGCCTGACGCCGAGCGCCAGCTCGATCAGGCGGTCCGCGAGCCAATGGTTCTTGGGCAGCAGCGGGCCGTGCAGGTAGGTGCCGAAGACGTTTCCGCGCCGAGCGCCCTCGGTGCGGTCCGAGCCGTTGTTGCCGTGGCCGCGGAGCACGCGTCCGAGCGGCTGCGCGGCGGCGCCGAGGTAGGTGCGCCCGCCGTGATTCTCGAAGCCCGCGAGCACGCGCGGTCCGGTCCCGAGGTCACACTCGATCGCGCAGTTACCGATCAGCCGCGGCCCCGGCGTGCGGACGGTGCGCAGGTCGACGAGCCCAACGCCCGGCAGCTCGTCCGCTCCGAGCTGATAGGAGTGGCCGAGCAGCTGGTAGCCGCCGCAGACGGCGAGCACCACCGCCTCGCGCTCGGCGGCGGCGTGCAGGGCCGCGCGCTTGGTCGCCACCATGTCACGCGCGACCGACACCTGATCGCGATCCTGCCCGCCGCCGATGTAGAAGAGATCGTGCGCGTCGGGATCCAGTGGCTCGCCGAGGCCCGCGGAGCCGAGCTCGAAGCCGAGCCCACGCCATAGGCAGCGCGCGCGCAGCACGGCGATGTTGCCGCGATCGGCGTAGATGTTCATCAGATCCGGATAGAGCGCGCAGACGCGCAGGGTCGGCTCGTTCAAGTCGCCTCCAGCTTCACGACCGCGCTGCCGACGTAGGCCTCCGTCTCTGGCACCTGCTCGCGAGCGAGGACGCGGTAGCCGAGCGCGGCCGCGGCGCGCTCGAGCTCAGCCGGTCGAACCACGTCGAGGCGGATGACGGCGATCGACTCGTGCAGTGCGCCGTCCGGGGCGACGGCGTGGCGCACGCGTTCGATGTTGGTCGCGCCCGCGACGGATCGCAGGCCGACGGGGGTGCTCTGGAACACCCAGCCGTCCTGCTCGCGGATGTCGGGGAGCGGCGGCAGGGCTACCTCCGCGGGGACGCCCTCGAACGGATCGGCGAGCGCGATAGCGAGCACTCCGCCGTGCTCGAGATGCGCGTGCACGGCCGCGAGCGCGGCCTCGCGGCCCGCGCTCGAGCCGAGCAGCTGGAAGACCTGCATCGGAGCGACCGCGAGCCCGAAGCGGCGCTCGCCGAGGTCGAAGGAGCGGATGTCGGCCGTCAGGGCGGTGAGCCGCAGGCCGCGCCCGCGAGCGCGCGTCGCGAGGGCGCCCACGAGCGCCGGGTCGGAATCGAGCGCCGTCACGGCGTGGCCGCGCTCGATGAGGTGCAGCGCCACCCGGCCCGTGCCTGCGCCGAGGTCGAGCACCGGCCCGGGACGCTTCGCGGCCAGGCGCTCCCAGAGCGCCAGGTCGGCCTCGTAGGCTGCGCACTCGACGTCGTGCCAGACGACGGCGTCGTCGAGCGGCAGGCGATTCAGTCCGCCCACCGCCCCGCGACGCCACGCCGTGCGAGCAGGTCGCGCAGCTCGAGCAGGGCGGTGTAGGTCGGCAGGGCGTAGAGGGCCCCACCGTCGCCGCCCGCGAGCGCCGCGTCGAGCGAGCGGCCGAGGTCGCGCTCGACCGCTGTCGGAGCCTCGACGCCCGCGTACTTCAGCCGCAGCGCCATCTCCTCGGCACGGGTGCCAGAGCAGGTGGCGCTGTGCACGCGCCCAGCCAGCAGCTCGAAGTCGGCATCCCAGATCCAGGAGACGTCGCGCCCGTCGGCGGTGTGGTCGTTGAGCGCCAGCCAGAGGTCGAACGACCCGTCCTCGAGCGTCAGCGTGCGCAGCACCTCGTTGGCGCCGGCCGGGTTCTTGACGAGCAGGATCGAGAGGTCGCGCCCGCCGACGGCGATCGTCTCGACACGGCCGAAGGCGCCGGCGAACCCCTCGAGCCCCGCACGCACCGCCGCCGGCGACGCGCCGAGCTCGACCGCCGCGGCGGCCGCGGCGATCGCGTTGTAGACGTTGTAGAGGCCGGGCAGCGGCAGGCGCAATCGGTCGAGCCGGCCCTCGCGCAGGCGCAGGTCGATCTCGGCGCCCGTCATCCCGTGCAGGGCAACGCGCTCGGCCGCCACGGCGGGGCGCGGGCGCTCGCGGCCGCAGCTCTGGCAGCGGTAGTGGCCGAGGTGTGCGAGGTAGGCGGACTCGTAGGCGTAGGCGGCGCCGCAGTTGCGACAGCGCTTCGAGTCGGCGGCGTGCTGCAGCTCGGGCGATGCGATCGAGGCGTCCTCGACGCCGAAGTAGGTCACCTGCGCCTGGCCGCGCCCGAGGTCCGCGACGAGCGGGTCGTCGGCGTTGAGCAGGAACTTCGACCGCCCGGCGCGCTCGGCCACCACCTCCGCCCAGCGGTCTGCGAGCAGCTCGAGCTCCCCGTAGCGGTCGAGCTGGTCGCGAAAGAGGTTCGACAGCACGAACACGTCCGGCTCGAGGTCGCGGGCGACGGCCGCAAGCCACGCCTCGTCGACCTCGAATAGCCCGAGCTCGGCGGGGCTGTGACCGGCGTCGAGCAGCGCCGTCGCGACACCCCAGTTCATGTTCGAGCCGGCGCGGTTGTGCACGAGCGCGACGCCCGCGTGAGCCATGATCGCGGCGATCATCGCCGCGGTGGTGGTCTTGCCGTTCGTCGCCGAGATCACGGCCGAGCCACGCCCGAGCCGCCGCCCGAGGAGCGCGATCGCGCGCGGCTCGAGGCGCAGCAGCACGCGTCCCGGCACTGTCGTCCCGCCGCGACGCAGGCGGCGGCTGCCGCCGCGAGCGGCGCGGGCGAGCGCGAGCTTCGAGGCGAGCAGCATCAGCGCGCGATCACCCGTAGTGCGCCCGGGCGGACTCGGACGGTCACCGGCAGGGTGGCGATCGGCTCGCCGTCGGCGTAGACGACGAGCGGCCGATCGGCGCTCAGCTCGACCGAGGTGGCAGTCGTGAACCGCAACGCGGGGTCTTCGACGTGGCGGCCGCTGAACACCCTCGGAAACGAGCGCAGGAAGCGCAGCTTCGGATGCGCGGCGATCGTGAGCACGTCGAGGCGACCGTCGTCGAGGCGGGCGTGGGGGACGAGGATCATCCCACCCCCGTAGGCGCGCGAGTTGGCCACGGCCACCGAGTAGCCGCGGACGCTCGCCGTCGCGCCGTCGGCCACGATCTCGAAGCACGCGTGGCGCCACGCCACGAGCGCGCGCAGCGCCGCGTAGAAGTAGACGAGCTCTCCGCGCACGAGCTGGGCCCTGCGCGCTACGCGGTTGGCGTCCGAGTCGATGCCGACGCTCGCGATGCCGACGAATGCACGTCCTTCGACCTCGCCCAGGTCGACAGCCCGCGGCCTTCCCTCGACCGCCAGGCGCGCGGCCGCGCCGGCGGCGCGCGGGACGTCGAGCACGCGCGCGAAGTCGTTCCCGCGGCCCGCCGGCACGATCGCGAGCGTGCCGTCCGCGTCGCTTACGG
>JACCXP010000291.1 GCA_013696905.1 Thermoleophilaceae bacterium | reverse complement strand
CCCGAGGCCCTCGCGCGCGAGCGGCCCGCGGGCGAGCCGCGCGGCCGCGGCGGCGCTGCGGTAGGCGGCCGGGCTCGTCATCGTGCGTGCGAAGCCGGCAAAGGCGATCCGCTCGCCACGACTGGCGAGGCCGCTTTGGACCTGGCGGTCTCGCAGCCTCAGCAGCAGCTCCGCGAGCGGGATCCCCACCGGGCAGACCTCCGAGCACGCGCCGCAGAGCGAGGACGCGTAGGGCAGGTCGCGGGCCTCGTCCTGGCCCTTCAGCAGCGGCGTGAGCACCGCCCCGATCGGCCCCGAGTAGGTCGAACCGTAGGCGTGGCCGCCGGTCTGACGGTAGACCGGGCAGACATTCGAGCACGCGCCGCAGCGGATGCAGTACAGCGCCTCCTCGAAGTCGGTCCCCAGCAGGCGCGAGCGCCCGTTGTCCATCAGGATCAGGTGGAGCTCCTCGGGCCCGTCGAGCTCCCCCTCACGGCGGGGCCCGGTCACGAACGACGTGTAGGCCGAGAGCTTCTGGCCGGTGCCGCTGCGCGCCAGCAGGCGCAGGAAGACCGACAGGTCTTCGAGTCTGGGCACGAGCTTCTCGATCCCCATCAGCACGACATGCACCGGCGGCACGCTCGAGACGAGCCGGCCGTTGCCCTCGTTGGTCACGAGCACGACCGTCCCGGTCTCGGCGACGCCGAAGTTCGCGCCCGTGATGCCGATATCGGCGGTCAGGAACTTCTCGCGCAGGCGCTCGCGCGCGAAGCGCATCAGCTCCCCGGGGTCCGGCGGCAGCGAGCGGCCGGCGACAGTGGCGAGTGTCTCCGCCACCTGATGGCGATTCATGTGCAGGATCGGCGCGATCGTGTGCGAGGGGTGGTCGCCCGCGATCTGCGCGATCCACTCCCCGAGGTCGGTCTCGACGACCTCGAGCCCGGCGTATGCCTCCTCGAGCCGGCGGTTGAGCTCGATCTCCTCGGACGCCATGCTCTTCGACTTGACGATCAGCTTCGCGCCCCGGCGCTCGGCGAGCTCGCCGATGTAGCGCGCGACGTCGGCGCCGTCGGCCGCGAAGTGGACGTGGCCGCCATGCCCCGCGACGGCTTCCGCCATCTGCTCGAGGTAGCGGTCGAGATCGGCCATCGTGCGCTGCTTGATCCGGTAGGCGCGCTCGCGTAGCGAGGGCGCCTGGGGCAGGGCGCCGAGGGCGGCGTCGCGACCGGCCGTGAGCCGCTCGGTCGTGAGCGCGATCGCGTCGTGCAGGGAGTCGTCGGCGATCGCTCGCCGCGCACGTTCGTTGAATCCCTCGACGGGGCTGTCGAGTCCCTCGCGGCGCCTGTCGGCGCGCTCGCGGTCGTGGGCCGGGCGGGCGCTGCTCGTCATCGGGAGTCGAGCACCTCGGCGAGATGCAGGACGCGCATGTCGCCGCCGCGGCGGCGCAGGCGCCCGGCCAGGTGCATGAGGCAGCTCGAGTCGCCTGAGATCAAGGTGTCCGCGCCGCTCGCGGCGAGCGCGTCGAGCTTCTGGTCGGCCATCGCGGTGGACACGTCCGGCATCTTCACCGAGAAGGTCCCTCCGAACCCGCAGCAGAGCTCGTCACCCTGCCAGTCCACGAGCTCGAGCCCCTCGACGCCCCGCAGCAGCTCGCGCGGCTCCTCGAGCACCCCGAGCTCTCGCCGCTGGTGACAGCCACAGTGAAAGACCGCCTTGCCCTCGAAGCGAGCTCCCAAGTCCGTACGCTCGAGGACGTTGACGAGGAAGTCGGACAGCTCCTTGACGCGCGGCGCGAGCCGCTCGGCGCGCTCGCGATCGCCCTCGCGGTCCTCGAACAGCTTGGGGTAGAAACGCGAGACCATCGTCGCGCAGCTGCCCGACGGGCAGACCACGTAGTCGAGGTCTGGCTCCTCGAACACGCTCATCGCGTGGCGGGCGACGGCCCTGGCGTCGTCGAAGAAGCCCGAGTTGAAGGCCGGCTGCCCGCAGCAGGTCTGGGCGTCCGGATAGGCGACCTCGACCCCGAGCCGGCGCAGCACGTGCACGGTGCTCACACCCGCCTCCGGAAAGAGCAGGTCGACGTAGCAGGGTATGAACAGACCGACCTTCAATGGACCTCCCGCCCCGGGCCGGGCAGTGTATTGCCTGATAGGCGGCGCCGATTAGGATCGCGCGAATGAGCTTCGAGGCGGGCGTCGAGTAATGCCGGTGGATCCACAGGTCCAGGCCGTGCTGGACCGCGGCGCGGCCGCGGGAGCGCCGCCGCTCCACGAGCAGAGCGTCGAAGAGGCGCGACAGGCCCACACGGACGCGACGCCCACGCTGGTCGGCCCCGTCGAGGATGTCGCGCGGGTGCTCGAGCGCTCGGCGCCAGGGCCCGCGGGCGACGTGCCGATGCGTGTCTACGTTCCCGCCGGGGAGCGGACGCGCGGCCTCGTCGTCTTCCTCCACGGCGGCGGCTGGATGCTGGGGACTCTCGACTCCTACGACGCGCTCTGCCGGGCACTCGCGAACGCGAGCGGAGCGCTCGTGGCGAGCGTCGACTACCGGCTCGCGCCCGAGCACCCCTTCCCCGCTGCGGTCGAGGACTCGTGGGCCGCGCTGCTGTGGGCGCACGAGCACGCCGCGGAGCTCGGCGCCGATCCCGACCGGCTGGCGGTGGCCGGCGACAGCGCCGGGGGCAACGTCGCCGCAGTGCTCGCCCGGCGCGCGCGTGACGAGGGCGGGCCGCCGCTTCGCTTCCAGCTGCTCGTCTACCCCGTCATCGACGCCGCGATGGACACCGAGTCCTACGAGGAGGCCGCCTACGACTACTACCTCGAGCGGCAGGGGATGGCGTGGTTCTGGAGGCACTACCTGGCAGGCGGGGATCCGGCCACGCCCGACGCCTCGCCGCTGCGAGCGAGCGACCTGAGCGGGCTGCCCCCGGCGCACGTGATCACGGCTCAGTACGACCCGCTCCGCGACGAGGGCGAGGCGTACGCCCGGGCCCTGGCCGAAGCCGGGGTGCCCGTCGCCCTGCGTACCCACGAGGGGATGACGCACGGCTTCTTCCGCTGGCGCGCCGACATCGACGAGGCGCACTCGGCGATGGACGAGGTGGCGCGCGCCCTGCGCGCCGCCTTCGATTGACCCGCCCCTGCTAGCATCGGCCGCCGCATGCCGAGCATCAATCAACTCGTCCGAAACGGCCGCAACCGGCCCAAGAAGAAGCTCGCCACCCCAGGCCTCAAGTCCGGCCAGGGGCGCAAGAAGCGTACGTCCGCCCCGCAGCGCCGGGGGGTCTGCACGCGCGTCTACACGACCACGCCGAAGAAGCCGAACTCGGCGCTTCGCAAGGTCGCGCGCGTGCGCCTGACCAACGGCATGGAGGTCACCGCCTACATCCCCGGCGAGGGCCACAACCTCCAGGAGCACTCGGTCGTGCTCGTCCGAGGCGGTCGCGTCAAGGACCTGCCGGGAGTGCGGTACAAGGTGGTCCGCGGCACGCTCGACGCGGCCGGCGTCTCCGATCGCAAGAAGGCTCGCTCGCAGTACGGCGTGAAGGCCCGCTAGACCCTTGCCTCGCCGCGCCTCACCGGGCACACGCCCGCTCGATCCCGACGCAGTCCACGGCTCGAAGCTCGTCCAGCAGATCATCAACAAGGTGATGATCGGCGGCAAGAAGTCGACCGCGGAGAAGATCGTCTACGACGCGCTCGAGATCGTCAGCCGGCGCGCGGGCTCGGACCCCGTCGAGGCGCTCGAGGCCTCCGTGAAAAGCCTCACGCCGACGCTCGAGGTGCGCTCGCGCCGCGTCGGCGGCGCCACTTACCAAGTGCCCGTCGAAGTGCCCTCGCGCCGCGCTCGCACGCTCGCCGTACGCTGGCTGACGGAGTTCTCCCGTGGGCGCCGCGAGAAGACGATGGCGGAGCGACTTGCCGGTGAGCTGCTCGACGCCCAGTCACAGCAGGGCGGGGCCTACCGGCGCAAGGAAGACATCTACCGGATGGCCCAGGCTAACAAGGCCTTCGCCCACTACAGATGGTGAAGTACCCCGGCCGGATCCCTGCTTTAGGGCTCTGCTATCTTGATCCGTCGTGTGCGCGCGCCGACCGCGCGCGCTGACTTTCCAACCGCCCTTCCTCTTGGAGACTTCGATCAGATAGAGCCGCCTTCGGGTCAGACGTCGCTGTACGAACGGGCCCGAGAGGGCTTTTTTTCTGCCCCGAGAACCACACACACCATGCCGCGAGAC
>JACCXP010000428.1 GCA_013696905.1 Thermoleophilaceae bacterium | reverse complement strand
GCTGCGACGTCTCGTGCATCCTGGCCCGTCACGAGGTCCTCCGGCATCGCGCTGCCGCGGCGGGTCTGGTCGATCTGGCGCAGCACGATGCCCTCGACCGTGCTCTGCCCGAGACCGTCGCGGCGCGAGGGCCCGAAGGACTCGTCGAGGTTTGGCCCGAGCACACCGCCTGAACCGGCGCGCTGTAGCACGTGACAGGCGGCGCACTGGCCCTCGCCGGTGAAGAGCCGCTTGCCGTTGACGAGGTTGGCCTCCTCCTGTTGCCCGCAGCCCGTGGAGAGGATCGCGGCGAGCAGCACAGTCGCAAGCGCCCATCGCCGTTTACTGCGCGGCGCTTGCAAACCGGCTCCGTGCTCGTCGCGTGGCGACCTCGACATCCGCGCCTACCTCACCGTCAGCGTGCCGGTCATGCCGCCCTCGCGGTGGCCGAGCACCGAGCAGTAGAACTCGTAGACGCCGGGCTCGAGGTCGGCGCTCACGGTCGACGTGCCGCCGGGATCGACGGACTGTCCCTCGACCTCGACGCCGTTGCCCTCGATCGCCACGTTGTGGCGGATACGGGCGGGGTTGTCCATCTCGATCGTGACCGAGCCGGCGCTCGCCTCGAGTGAGTCGCGCGAGAAGGCGAGCTGCCCTCCGCGGTCGGCACTCACGCGCAGCCCCTCCGCCGCGGCGGTCGGCTCGCCGCCCTCCGCGGCCTCCTTCTCCTCGCTCTCGGCGACGCCCGTGACCACCGCCGCGACGATCGCGCCCGCGACCAGCACGGCCGAGACGGCGGTGACGGCGCGCTCGCCGCCCTTGCCGGGAAAGCCGGGGCGCGTTATGCCGAGCGCCGCCAGGACGACCGCCCAGAGCGCCAGCAACCCACCGGCCAGGTGAAACGCGTTCACGGCGCGAAAAGGTACCCGAGCGACGGACGCTACGCGCAGCCAGAGGCGGGCGGCGGCGGCGATCGAGCCCCGCGAATGGGCTCTTGGCGCCCATGCGCCGGCCGTCGCGAGCCGTTGCGCGTGCCCGTCCTCCGGTCACTTACACTGCCGCGTCGATGGGCTCGAACGGCAAGGCGCGCGACGATGCCTAGGGGTTCCCTGCTGCGAGCGATAGCCGTCGGGGTCGTCCTGTCGGTGATCGGGGTCGTGATCGCGCTCGCGATCGACTGGTTCCCAGTGCAGGCGTCGACTGCCGCCGAGGACATCGACCTGCTCTGGGACGTGCTGCTGATCGTGTCGGTGCCGATCTTCATCCTCGTGATGGCGGTCGCCGTCTACTCGGTCGTGCGCTTCCGCGTGCGACCTGGGGACACGGGCGACGGCGAGCCGATCCACGGGAACACGCGGCTCGAGGTGGTGTGGGTGGCGATCCCGTTCGTGATCGTCGCCCTGCTGTCGGTCTACGGCTGGATCGTGCTCGACGACATCGAGGCGAAGGACCCGCAGGCGATGGTCGTGAACGTCACCGGGCAGCAGTTCGCCTGGCGCTTCCAGTACCCGCAGGCCGGGGGTCCTCCGATCGAGTCGAACGACCTCGTGCTGCCGCTCGGACGACAGGTCGAGTTCAACATCCGCGCCTCGGACGTGATCCACTCCTTCTGGGTACCCGCCTTTCGCATGAAGCAGGACGCGGTTCCCGGGATCGTCACGGCGACGCGCGTCACCCCGACGAAAGCCGGCTCCTTCCCGCTCGTCTGTGCCGAGCTCTGTGGCATCGGGCACTCGACCATGCGCCAGACCGTCAGGGTTGTGCCCGAGGGGCAGTTCACGGCCTGGGTCGGCCGGCAGCGCCAGGGCCTCGCGGGCGCACCGGGTGACGAGCTCGCGGCTGGACGCGAGCTCTTTCGCCAGCAGGGATGCGCCGGCTGTCACACGCTCGCCGAGGCCGGCGCCCAGGCGGCCACCGGGCCCCCGCTCGACGGGCTCACCGAGGTGGCCGAGAAGCGCAACCCGCGCCAGTCGCTCGAGGAGTACATCCGGGACTCGATCGTGGCTCCCAAGGCGCTCGTCGTACGCGGCTACTCGCCCGAGGGGATGCCCGCGAACTACGGCGAGCGCCTGAGCGAGCAGGAGATCGACACGCTCGTCCGCTACCTGGCGAGCGCCAGCGCGTCGAGCACGGGCGATCCACCGCGGTGAGCTGGGCGGCCTGGACGATCGGCTGCTAGCCGAGTCGCTCGCGGTCGAGGCGGGGGAGATACTGCTCTCCTTCTACGGCCGCCCGGCGCGCGGGCTGGAGCGCAAGTCGTCTGACACCGACTTCGTCTCCGACGCCGATCGCGAGGCCGAGGCCAGGATCGTCGCGCTGCTGCGCGAGCACCGCCCCGAAGACGGGCTACTGGGCGAGGAGGGCGCCGAGAGGCGGGGCGCGAGCGGGCGACGCTGGGTGATCGACCCCCTCGACGGCACCACGAACTTCCTCCACGGCATCCCGCTCTGGTCGGTCAGCATCGCGCTCGAGGACGGGGCGGGCCCGCTCGTGACCGTCGTCCTCGCTCCCACGTTCGACGAGCGCTGGGTTGCCGAGCGAGGCCGCGGCTGCACTCTCAACGGCGAGCAGGTGTCCCTGTCTCACGAGGATCGCCTCGACCGCGCACTCGTCGCGACCGGCTTCCAATACGTGCCGGAGGTGCGCGCGAGGCAGGCGCACGTGCTCACGCACGTGCTGCCCCGCGTTGCAGACGTGCGCCGGGGGGGGTCGGCCGCGCTCGACCTCGCGTGGGTCGCCTGCGGGCGCCTCGATGCCTTCTTCGAGATCGGCCTCAGCCACTGGGATTCGGCGGCGGGCGTGCTGCTCGTAAGCGAGGCGGGTGGCGAGGTGAGGACCCTCGGGAGCGACCCGCCGGGGATCGTCGCCTCCGGGCGAGGCCTGATCGCGGAGCTCGAAGAGCTCGTGCGCGAACGCTAGGACCGGCCCCCCTCTCGCTTCTCGTTGGGCTAACGCGTCCGACTGAGGTGCGAGCCTCGACGCATGCCGAGGATCAGGGTGCCGTCCCGCCAGCCGGGGGAAATTGATGCGGGCGTAGCCTCCGCTT
>JACCXP010000417.1 GCA_013696905.1 Thermoleophilaceae bacterium | reverse complement strand
CCGCCGGCGCGGCTCTCGCGGCGCTCGTGCTCGTCGTCGCCGGCTGCGCGGGCGCCGCGCCGAGCGACTCCGAGGTGATCAGGGGCTGGAGCACGGCGGTCAACGACGCCGACTACGAGCGCGCGGGCTCCTTCTTCGCCGCGGGGGCGGTTGTAGAGCAGCAACCGCTGGAGCTGCGCCTGCCCGACCAGGCGGCCGCCGCGCGCTTCTCGAGCGGGCTGCCTTGCCGGGCCGACGTGACCGACGTCGAGGACGAGGGCCGCTCGTCGCTTGCCGTGTTTCGTCTCCGCGAGGGGCGCTCGGGAGCCTGCGCGGAGGGCGGTCGCGCGCGCGTTCGATTCGTCATCCGCGAGGGCAAGATCGCCGAGTGGCGACAGCTGCCCGAGACCCCCGGTGAGGTGGCGGAAGCGCTCCATCATCTAGGCTTCGCGGCTCTCTCTAACTCGAGCCCAGGAGGATCGCCATGCCAGGCCTCGGCGGTCGCATGAACACGCTGTTCAAGACCAAGATCACCAAGCTGCTCGATCGCGCCGAGGACCCGGCGGAGACGCTCGAGTACGGCTACCAGAAGCAGATCGAGCTGCTCCAGAACGTGAAGAAGGGGATCGCCGACGTGGTGACCTCCAAGAAGCGGATCCAGATGCAGTCGCAGAAGCTCGAGCAGCAGCTCGTCAAGCTCGACACACAGGCGCGCCAGGCGCTCTCGCAGGGCCGTGAGGACTTGGCTCGCACGGCGCTCGAGCGCAAGACGTTCGCTCAGACCGAGCTCCAGTCGCTCGACCAGCAGGTGTCCGAGCTCGAGCGCCAGCAGGAGCAGCTGACCGCGAACGAGCAGAAGCTGCGCCACAAGATCGAGGCCTTCCGCACCAAGAAGGAGGTCATCAAGGCGCAGTACTCGGCGGCCGAGGCGCAGGTGCGGATCGGCGAGGCCGCGAGCGGCGTCGGCGAGGAGATGGCGGATCTCGGCCTGGCGCTCCAGCGCGCCGAGGAGAAGACGGAGAACATGCGCGCGCGGGCCTCCGCGGTCGAGGAGCTTGAGGCGGCCGGCACCTTCGATGACCTGACCCAGCTCGGCGGAGGAGGCGACGACATCGACCGCGAGCTCGCTCAGCTCAGCGGCGGGGCTCAGGTGGACGACGAGCTCGCCAGGATGAAGGCGGAGCTCGGCCCGGGAGGCGACGAGTCGCCCCCGGCGCTCGAGGAGGGCACCCCGGGGCGCTCCACTTGATCGTTCGTATCTCGGGCGAGGCCCAGTACCAGCTACCCGACGCCGATGCGCAGCGCCTGAACGAGCTCGACAACCAGGCGGTCGCGGCTGTCGAGGCGGGCGACGAGCCGACATTCCAGCAGCACTGGAACGCGATGCTCGAGCTGGTGACGCGCGACGGCGACCCCCTCCCCGACGACGAGCTCGTGGAGTCCGACGTGATCCTGCCTCCGCGCGATCTCGAGTTCCTCGAGGCGTCGGCCGGCTTCTCCGGCGAGGGCCTGATACCGGACTGAGCGTCCATCGCTCGGGCTAAAGCCGGAGCGACGCCGAGCCGACACAGAGGGGTGTAGCCGAGCCGCGGAGACGTGCGCTCGCCTTCCTCCATGCTGCGGCCCACCCTCACCAAGAAGATCGTCGCGGGCTATGGGCTGACGCTCCTGACGGGCGCCTTGGCCGCCGTCCTGATCTACTCGACGCTCGCGTCCGTCTCGCGCTCCCTCGACGCTCTCGCCGCAGTCGAGCAGCCGCTGAGCGAGGCCGCCTACGAGATGGAGATCCACACCCTCGGGACGGCATTCGGCATCTTCGAGTACCTCGAGACGGGGAACCGACGCTACCTCCTACGGGTGCAGGACGATCGCGCCGACTTCGAGCGCTCCCACGCCCAGTACCAGCGGCTCGCGAGCTCGCCCGGCGAGCGCCGGCTGGAGAAGCGCGTAGCGGTCCTGTTCGGTCGCTTGGTGGCGGTCGGGGACCGGATGATCGTGGAGAAGGATGCCCAGCGCCTGCTACTCGATCGCAGCTTGCGCCGCCTCGAGCGTGCGGATGCGAGCGTGGATCGCGCCGGTCCGCTCGCAGGCGGCCGTCGCGGCGAGGCCGACGCTGTCCTCGACAATCTGGGCGGGCGCCTCGGCGCCTTCGTGAACGTCCCCAGCGAGCGGAACGAGGCTCACCTCGAGACGACCCTCGGACGTCTGAAGAGCGATGCCCAGCGTGCGGCGGCGTCGCCGCAGGCGCCACGGGCGGCAAAGGAGGCGGCGGCGATCCGAGCGTCTGCCGCGGACGCGATCGCGAGCGAGCACGCCCTTCGCCGCGACACCGGCCGATTCTTCGCCCTGCGAGAGCAGATCGACTCCGAGCTCGACGAGGGCGTGCGGGCGCAGCGCAGACGCGAGCTCGGCGCGGCGGACCGTGCGGCCAAGGAGGCGGCGGCCGACGGCCTCGGCCGGCTGCTCGCGCTGCTCGCCCTCGCGGCCTTGCTGATCGCCGCCGTGGCGGTGATCGTGACCCGCCACCTCGTCGGCCGCGTGCGCCGCCTGGTGACGGGCACGCTGGCCGTAGCCGAGGGCGACCTCAGCCACCGCGTCGAGCGCCGCGGCCGCGACGAGGTGGCGACCCTCACCGACAACTTCAACCGCATGGTGGCGAGGCTCCAGGCGACGACCGTGTCGAAGGACGCGCTCTCGGCGAGCGAGGGCCGCCTGCGCGAGTCGGTGTCGGAGCTCGAGCGCGAGGTCGACGAGCGGCGTCGGGCGCAGACCGAGCTGTCGCACGAGAAGCAGAGCGCAGAGGTCACCCTCGACTCGATCGGCGACGCGGTGATCCGGACGAACGCCGACGGCCAGGTGCTGTACCTCAACCCCAAGGCCGAGGAGCTGACCGGCTGGACATACGCCGCCGCGCGCGGCCAGGCGCTCGACGACGTGCTGCGCACGATCGAGGAGATGACCGGGGACTCGGCATCCGACCTGGTCGCGCTCTGCGTCCGCGACGGCGAGCCGCGCTCCTCCGGCCACACCGTCCTCTCCGCCGGGCTCACGGGCGGACCGAGGCATGGCGAGTTCGCCGCCGAGCTGTCGGTGGCCGCCGTGCGCGACCCGGACCACCCCGAGCTGCCGATCGTGGGGGTCGTGCTCGCGTTCCGCGACGTCTCCGCGCAGCGCGAGCTCGCCGCCCAGCTCTCCTACCAGGCCACGCACGACGCGCTCACCGGCCTGTGCAACCGGGTCGAGTTCG
>JACCXP010000414.1 GCA_013696905.1 Thermoleophilaceae bacterium | reverse complement strand
CGCTCGCGCACGGGCGCGCTGCTGCTCGAGCTCCCGACGCGGGTATCGGCGAACGGCCATCCCACGGTCGCCTTTCTGCACCAGTGGGAGCTCGAGGCTGCCTTGCGAGAGGGACTGTCGCGGCGCTCCGACAGGGTGAGGGTCGAGCTCGGGTGCGAGGCGGTGGGGCTGCGCCACGACGCACGCGGCGTGGCGCTGCGGGTGCGACCCGCCGGCGGCGGCGAGGCGCGCGAGATCGAGGCCGACTACTTGCTCGCCTGCGACGGCGCGCGCTCGACCCTGCGCGTGGCGCTCGGCATCCCGCTGTGCGGCTTCACCTCGCGCCGGCGCTGGCTCGCGATCGACGCGGCCGGCGGCGGCAGGCGCTCGGGCGAGGGCGGATTCGAGTTCCTCTGCGACCCGCGCCGCCCGGCGGCGAACGGTCCGCTGCCAGGCGGGCGACACCGCTTCGAGTTCATGTTGCGACCAGGTGAGAGTGACGACGAGAGGGCCGTCGAGCGGCTGCTCGCGCCCTGGGGCGCCGTCGAGGTGATCCGCTCCGAGGCCTACCCGCAGCACGCGCGCGTCGCGACGCGCTGGCGCGCGGGTCGCGTGATGCTGCTCGGCGACGCGGCGCACCTGAGCCCCACCTTCGCCGGTCAGGGCCTGAGTACCGGATTGCGCGACGCCGGCAACCTGAGCTGGAAGCTCGCGGCCGTGCTGAGCGGACAGGCCGCGCCGGCGCTGCTTCGGACCTACGAGGCCGAGCGCCACCCACACGCGCTCCGGATGGTGGCGGTGGCGGTGGCGCTTGGCAGGGTGGTCGAGACGAGCAGCGCACCGGTTGCCTGGATGCGCGACGCGGCTGTCGCGACGCTGCTCGGCTCGCAGTCGGTGTCTGAGTGGGCGGCTCGTGGCGGTTGGAAGCCCGCTCCGGTCTACCGGCTCGGCTTCGCGGCGCCCCCGCGGCGCGGAGCCGCGGGCACGCTGCTGCGACAGTCGCCGGTCTCGACCCCGGGCGGCCGGCCGCTTCGGCTCGACGACGCCCTCGGCCGGGGCTTCGCCCTGATCGGATATGGCGTCGACCCGGCGACGGGACTCGACGCCGGAGCCCGTTTCCTGCTGCGCGAGCTCGGCGCTCGCCTCGTCTGCGTGAACGGGGCTCCGACGGCCTCCGCGGAGCCTGACACCGTTCACCTGCGCTCGAGCAACGATCGCGTGCCGACCGGGCAGATCGCGCTGGTGCGTCCCGACCGCCACGTGATCGACACTTTCCCGCCGGCCGAGTCGGGCGACGCGGTGCGGGAGCTTGCGGCGGCGCTGCGCTCGCCGCGGTGAGGTCCCCGTTTCCTGGTGCCGATCAGCCGCACCAATGCGAGCAGCGACGGCCAGGGCATGCCGACTCGCGCCGGCCCCGTACACTGGCGCCCGTGATCGAGGCAGACGTGCTCGTGGTCGGCGCCGGGGCGATCGGAGGGATCACCGCCGCCAAGATGACCGGCGAGGTGCGCCGGGTGGTCGTGCTCGACGCAAACGCCGAGCATGTAGGCCGTATGCGCGATCCGGGCCTCGTCTGGGAGGAGGCGGGCTCCGAGCACGAGCGCCGGCTCGAGGCCTACTCCGACCCGGACGACATCGAGGGCGATTTCGACTTCGCCCTCGTTGGCGTCAAGGCCGCCTACCACCAGGCGGCGCTCGAGCCGCTCGTCGAGCGCGGCCTCGCGCGCGCCTACGTCTCGATGGGCAACGGCCTGATCCAGGACCGCATGGCGGGCATCGTCGGCGAGGGGAAGCTGCTCGCCTGCCTGGTGGAATGGGGCGGCTCGAACATGGGCCCTGGGCGGCTGGTGCGCGACACGATCGCGCCGTTCGTGGTCGGGGAGCTCGACGGTGAGGTGCGCGAGCGCACGCGAGCGGTCGCCACCGCGCTCGCGCCCGTGGACGAGGTGCGCCTGAGCGACAACATCCGCGGTCAGATCTGGTCGAAGCTCCTGATCAACAGCACCTTCACCGGGCTCTCGGCGGTCTCGGGCCTGCGCTACGGCGGCGTCGGCGAGCATCCTGAGGGGCGTGAGGTCGCCTACGGGATCTGGACCGAGGGCTATGACGTCGGCATGGCCGAGGGGCTCGAGCTCGAGCAGGTGCTCGGCATCCATCCGCGCGATCTCGTCGTGCGCGAGCCGGGCGACCGCGAGCGCGCCGACAGCGCCGTCGGCGTGCTGATGGAGCTCGCCGGCAACACCCGCCCCTCGATGCTCCAGGACCTCGAGCAGGGCAGGGCGACCGAGGTCGACGTCGTCTGCGGCGGCGTCGTCGAGCGCGGCCGCGAGCACGGAATCGCGACCCCGCTCAACGAGGGCGTCGTCGAGCTGGTGCACTCGATGGAACGCGGCGAGCGCAGCCCGTCGCCGGATTCCTTCGCGCTCCTGCTGGACCGCTGACCGGCCCCGCCCTGCGCGTCAGTCGGAGAAGTCGGGGATCGCGCCGTGGGCGCTCGCAGCGCGACCCTTCGGCTGCTCCCAGTCCTCCTGCCGGCCGAGCGCAGTCAGGTCGAGGAAGTAGTAGGAGCCGCCGGTCATCTCCGCGCCGCGGGCGTAGTTCGAGTAGGTGTGGAAGACGCGCTCGCCGTCGCGTAGGAAGTAGCTCCTGCCGGGCATCTCGATCGGCTGCTCGCCCTCGACGAAGTACGCCGTGCCGGCCTGCGCATGCTCGGCGGCGGTGCGGTAGTTGTACTCGACGGGAGCCACCGACTCGTCGAGCGTGACGTGGAAGTCGTAGTTGAAGTCGCTGCCGTGGGAGGAGTACCAGGGGAAGGTCCAGCCCTTGCGCGCCTTGTAGCGCTCGAGCTTCTCGAGCGGCGCGCGCGAGACCTGCACCAGCGTCGTGTCGCGCGCGCGCAGGTGCGCCAGCAGGCCGTTCGATATCTCGTCCGCGCCGGCAGAGCAGCTGGAGCAGCCGTCCTCCCAGCTCGGGTCGAACATGAAGTGGCCGACGATCAACTGACGGCACCCGTCGAAGAGGTCGAGCAGCGTGGCCTCACCGCCGGGCCCGGTGAAGGTGTACGGCTTGACGACCTCGACCATCGGCAGCCGGCGGCGCTCGGCGTTTAGGGCGTCTCGTCTGCGCGTGAGCTCCTTCTCCTCGTCGAGCAGCTGTCTGCGAGCGGTCAGCCACTCTTCTCGCGACACG
The DNA here is from genome assembly GCA_013696905.1 of Thermoleophilaceae bacterium. Lineage (GTDB taxonomy): Bacteria > Actinomycetota > Thermoleophilia > Solirubrobacterales > Thermoleophilaceae > JACCXP01. Next base: position 5,476 of record JACCXP010000414.1, on the reverse strand, counting down.
ACTTGCGGGAGGCTCATCTTGGGCTCCTCTGGGTTGCTTGGTCAGGTAAGCAGGTCGAGCGCCGCCCCGACGATCGTCTCCGAGTCGATGCCGTGGCACTCGTAGAGCTCGCCGATGTCCCCTGACTGGCCGAACTGCTGCACGCCGAGCGCGGTCAGTGGCGCCGGCTGCACGGACGCCAGAAAGGCGAGCGTGTGGGGATGGCCGTCGAGCACCGTCACGAGCGGCAGCGGGCGAGCGGTCGGAAACAGCTCCTCGAGGATCGCGTCGCTGCCGGCGCGCAGGCCGCGACGAGCCTGGAGCGCGCGGAACAGCAGGTCGGCGCTCGTCACGCAGATCACCTCGGCGCCGATGCCGGCGTCCCGCGCGAGCAGATCCGCCGCCGCGAGCGCCTCGGGCACGACGGCCCCCATCGCCACGATCGCGCACCCGGGCTCGCCGTCGGCGGCGCGCAGGCGGTAGCCCCCGGCCAGCACCTGCGCCCGCCGGCGCTCGCGCTCGGCGCCCTCGGCGGGCACGGCCGCGAGCGCCTGATCGAGCGCCCGCGTCGAGAGCCGGAAGTAGCTCGCCTCGCCGTCCGGGCGCCCGAGCCGGCCGAGCGCCCGCAGGAAGGTCCACTCGAAGTCGAGCCCGAACGCCGGCTCCCAGGCGGTGCACCCCGGCTGCTCGATCCCGATCGACGGGGTCACGATCGACTGGTGCGCGCCCCCCTCCGGCCCAAGCGTCACTCCCGAGGGCGTGCCAACCAGGATCGACTGCCCACCCGCGTAGATGCCGAACGACCACGGCTCGAGCGCGCGGCCGACGAACGGGTCGTAGATCGTGCCGACCGGCAGCAGCGGCTGCCCGTGGCGGCTCCAGGTCGCTCCGAGCTCGCCGAGCAGACCCACCAGGTTGAGCTCGGCGATCCCGAGCTCGATGTGGCGCCCGCGGTCGTCCTCGTGCCAGCGCACCAGCGTGTTGGTGTCGTCGGCGAACCAGTCGGTGCGCTCGGACAGGAACCAGATCCCCGCCTTGTTGATCCAGCCACCGAGGTTGGTCGAGGACGCGACGTCGGGCGAGACGGTGACCACCCGGCGCTCGACCTCGGGCGACGCGTGCCCGAGGTCGATGAACAGGCGCCCGAAGGCCTGCTGCGTCGACTCCTGCCCGCGGTGCGCTCGACCGAGCTCTGAGGGCACCTCAGGCGGCGGCTCGACCGCAGGCGCCGGGCGTTCGAGGCGCTCGCCGACGATCGCGCAGAGCGCGCCCTCGGGAGAGTCAGGGTCGAACCCGGGCCAGGGATCGTCCGCGTCGGTCCCAAGACGCTCGGCGAGCTCGTTGAACTGATCCTCGTCAAGCAGCGCCGAGTGGTTTGAGGGGTGGCCCTCGATCGGCAGCGACCAGCCCTTGATCGTGTACGCGAAGATGATCGAGGGTCGGTCGCCGACGGCGTCGGCGGCACGGTAGGCGCCGAGCACGCGCTCGAGATCGTGGCCGCCGAGATCGCGGATCGCGGCGAGCAGCTCGTCGTCTGAGAGCGCCTCGACGAGCCCCGCGAGGTCGCGCCGGCCGCGCCCTCGCGGCAGCCGTTCACGCAGCTCCTCCGCCGGGCCACGCAGCAGGCGCTGATACTCCTCGTTCGGCATCTGGTCGATCCGCCGCCTGAGCGCGTCGCCACCCGGGCGCTCGAAGAGGGCCTCGAGACGGCGGCCGTACTTGACCGTCTGCACGTGCCAGCCCGCCGCCTCGAACATCGCGAGCAGGCGCCCGGCCGCCATCTCGGGCACGACGCGGTCGAGCGACTGGCGGTTCAGGTCGACTACCCACATCAGCTCCCCGAGGCTCGCGACCATCGGATCGGCAATCGCCTCCCAGACGGCGCCCTCGTCGAGCTCGGCGTCTCCGAGCAGCGCGATCTGGCGCCCGCCGGACGGGGCGTCGGCGTGGTCTGAGACGTAGCGCTGCGCAATCGCGCCCCAGATCGTGGCCGTGGCGCCGATGCCCTCGGAGCCCGTCGAGTAGTCGACGGGATCGGGGTCCTTGGAGCGGCTCGGATAGCTCTGCAGGCCCCCGAACTCGCGCAGGGTCGTCAGGTAGGAGCGGTCGAGGCGCCCGATCAGGTAGTTGATCGCGTGCAGGACAGGTGAAGCGTGCGGCTTGACGGCGACCCGGTCGGGCGCATCGAGAAACGAGAACCAGAGCGCGGTCATCAGTGTGACCATCGACGCGCTCGATGCCTGGTGGCCGCCGACCTTTATCCCCGACGGGTTCGCGCGCACGCTGTTGGCGTGGTGCACCATCGCCGTCGCAAGCCACAGCACGCGGCGCTCCACCTGCCCGAGCAGCGCCAGCTCAGGCGCGGACGGCAGCTCGCCCGCGGGCGCCGCGTGGGTGGCGCTCTTCGCCATGGTCAGTCTGTATCACACGAGTTGCTCGCCGCGCGTCTCCCGCCCGAGCGTGACCGCCACGAGCGCGCCCGCGGCCATCACGCAGGCCACGAGGGTGAGCGACCAGAACGTGTCTCCGGTCGCCTCGAGCAGGGCGCCGAACAGGTAGGGGCCGGCGATCGCGAAGCCCTTGCCGACTCCCTCGGCCATCCCGAACGCGGTCGCCCGCAGGCGTGTGGGGAAGAGCTCGGAGGTGTAGGGATAGACCGCGCCCCAGGCGCCGAGGTTAAAGAAGCCGACGAAGAAGAGCGCGCCGACGTAGACGGCCGTCGTCTCGGCGGCCGCAAACGCGAACGCCGACAGCCCGCCGAGCAGCAGGAACGAGGCGAGCGTGCGCTTTCGCCCCCACGCCTCGACGAGCCACAGCGCCGCGGCGTAGCCCGGGAACTGCGCGACGGCGATCAGCGCGAGCAGCACGTAGACGTCGAGCTGGAACGAGGACCCGCCGAGCACCGTCGGGAGCCACAGGAAGAGCCCGTAGTAGGAGATGTTGAGCGCGGCCCAGACCCCGATCACGAGCAGCGACGTGCGCCGCAGCTCAGGCGTTGCAAGCTCGCGGAAGGAGGAGCGAGGCTCGGTGGGTGGGGTGTCGAGCGACTCCGGATCGACCGCCAGGCCGGTGATCCTGGTCAACACCTCGGCGGCCTCCCGCCTGCGCCCCATGCGGGCCAGGTAGTACGGGCTCTCGGGCAGCGACAGCCGCGCGACAAAGGCGAGCAGCGCCGGCAGGGCGGCAGCCAGGTAGAGCCAGCGCCACTGGCCTCCGAGCTGGTCGAGGAAGACCCACGAGAGGCCGACCGCGAGCAGCAGCCCCACCGGCCAGAAGAAGTCGAGCAACACCATCAGGCGCCCGCGCCGCTGCGGCGGCAGATACTCCGCGAGCAGCGACGGGTCGACGACGAGCATGCCGCCGAGGCCGACGCCGGCGAGGAAGCGCAGCGCCAGGATCGAGGCGGGCCCGACGGCCAGCGCCGTCAGCCCTGTGAAGAGCGCGTACCAGAGGATCGAGCCGATGAAGACCCGGCGGCGACCAATGCGGTCGGCGCCGAGGCCGAGCGCCAGCGAGCCCACCAGCGAGCCCGCGAGCGCGGCGCTCCCCACGAGCCCGGCCAAAGCGCCGCTGAGCCCCCAGAGCTCGATGAAGATAGGCAGCGTGAAGCCGACGAGCAGAATCTCCATCGCCACGAAGGTCCAGGCCGCGCCGGTGACGAGCACCGCGCGGCGGTGAAACGGCGAAAGTCCCCCGGCGCGCAGGACATCCTCGACACCACGGCGCACCACCGGCGGGGCCGGTGCCTCGATCGTCGCCATCGCTCCGCCTTTCCGGTAGTTTACGTCTGGTGATTGAAAACCTGCCGCCGCAGTCTAACAAAGTTTCTGTTTCGCGGGCGGAAACCCTGGATCGCGAGCGCCCGACGCACGTGACGCTCGCGGTCGTGCTGCAGGTACGCGACGGGCGGCTGATGGTGTTGCTGTGGCAGCGTGCGCGCGAGCCCTTCGCCGGCCTGTGGTCGCTCCCGGGCGGATACCTCGAGCCGCGCGAGACGCTCGAGCACTCGATCCGCCGCCACCTCGCGACGAAGGTCGACGTGCGCGAGCTCTCCCAGCTCGAGCAGCTCGAGACCCGCAGCGACCCCGAGCGCCATCCCGACGAATGGCAGCTCGCGACCGCGCACCTCGGCCTCGTGCCGAGCGATCTCGACCCGACGTTGCCCCCGGACACAGCCTGGCACCTCGTCGAGTCGCTGCCCCGGCTCGCGTTCGACCACGGCTCGATCGCGCTGCTCGCGCGCGAGCGCCTGCGCGCCAAGCTCTCCTACACCAACATCGGCTTCGCGCTCGCGCCCGAGAACTTCACGGTCTCCGAGCTGCGCGACGTCTACGCCGCCGCGCTCGGCTACGGCGTCTCACCGACGAACCTGCAGCGGGTGCTCGTGCGCCGCGGCCTGCTCGAGGCCACCGGGGAGCGGCGCGAGCCGGGCCCGTCCGGCGGGCGCCCAGCCGCGCTGTTTCGCTTCCGCTCACGGGAGCTCGAGGTGACCGATCCGTTCGCGGTGCTGAGGCCTCCGGCGGCGTAGCGGGATGCTTTGGGTGAGTCCAGCCGAGACGATCTGAGTTCATGCCCTGCACCTCACACGGTGATGACGACCTTCCCTCGAGCGTGCCCTTCTTCCATGTACCGGATGGCGGCAGCGACCTCGCTCAGCGGGTAAGTCCGGTCGATCGCCGGTGTGACCTTGCCGGACTCGATTAGACCTTTCAGGACGATCAGGTCCGCGTTGTTCTCGGACGCGATGAACGTGCCCAGCTTCTGGCCCACGAACGGGGACAGCATCAGAGCTCGGAGCTGACGGTCGGTGCCTCCGAGTAACCGTCCGCCCGTTTCGCCTCCGACGATGACGAGCGTCCCCCGGGGGGTGAGGGCGCGCCGCAGCGCTGACAGCGAACGGTTCCCTCCGGTGTCGAGGATCAGGTCGTAGCGCTGCCCTGAGTTCGCGATGTCGTCGCGTTTGTAGTCGATGACGCGGTCTGCGCCGATCGATCGGACCATGTCCAGCTTCGTCGTGCTGCACACGCCTGTGACCTCTGCTCCGAACGCCTTGGCGATCTGCACGGCAAAGGTCCCAACTCCTCCGGACGCGCCGATGATCAGCACCTTCTGCCCCCGCTGTACCTGTCCGTGGTCGCGAAGACCCTGCAGGGCGGCGAGGGCGGAGACGGGGACGGCCGCCGCCTGCTCGAAGGTCAGCCTCTCGGGCTTGGGCACGAGCTTGTCCGCTCGAGCGCATGCGTACTCGGCGAAGGAGCCCTCGCCGATGCCGAACACCTCATCGCCCGGCCCAACCGTGGTCACGTCCCCCCCGACCGCCTCGACGTTGCCCGCGACCTCCCGACCTCGAACGCCGGTCTTCGGTGCGCGCAGCCCGTAGCCGGCGATGCGTATCGGGTAGGGCAGCCCGGTCATCAGATGCCAGACGCCCCGGTCCACGCCGGCCGCATGCACGCGGACCAGCACCTCGTCAGCTCCGATCTCGGGCTTGTCGATC
>JACCXP010000288.1 GCA_013696905.1 Thermoleophilaceae bacterium | reverse complement strand
GGCGCCACGGCACGCGAGCTCGCCTCGCTCGCCCAGCGACCCAACCATCTACCCCTGCTCGACTCGATGGGCCTGGCCGCGGCGGTGGGCGCGGGCGTGGCCCTCGGGCATCGCGGGCGGGTGACCGCAATCGAGGGAGACGGCTCGCTGCTCATGGGCCTCTCCATGCTCGCCACGCTGGCCTCCGCTGGGCCGCCCAACCTCACCCTCGTGGTGCTCGACAACCGCGAGCACGCCTCCGCCGGGCGGGTGCCCACCCAGGCCGCCGTGCTCGACCTCGTCGCGGTGGTCCGAGGCTTCGGCCTGCCCGTGGACGAGTCCGACGAGCCCGATGGCCTCCGGGCCGCCCTCGCCAGGGCCGCCGAGGGCGGGCGCCTCGCCGTCGTCTACGCCCGCATCGAGGGCGGCAACGAGGCGGGAATTCCATTCCTGCTCGAGGACCCGGCGGCGATTGCCGCCCGCTTCCGGGAGGCGCTTCACGGAGGTTGATGGGCCGGATCGTCGGCGCCCGCCGGCGTCAGTCGTCCTGGTCTGGGTCTCCTTCTTCTTCGGCGGACAGCTGCCGCACCACCAGGATGCCGAGGATCAGCGATCCGACGATGTGCACGATCCCGACGAAGGCGACGACCCACCAGGTCTCGACCACGATCACGACGAAGCCGAGCAACGTCATGCCGGCGAGGAAGAACGCGATCGTGAGCGGGACGATCGGCGAGCCGGTGTCCAATGCCCCCGGCAGGACTCGAACCTGCGCGCATCGACTTAAAAGGTCGCCGCTCTACCAGCTGAGCTACAGGGGCGAGCGCGAGCCCGACTGTAGCGGGCTAGGGTGCTGAGACCGTCGAACGGAGGGTGCAGATGGACCAGGAGTTCCAGGCGTTCGTTGCCGAGCAGCAGGACGACAAGGTCGAGCGCGGCCTGCAGACGCTGCGACCCGACCAGCTGCCCGAGGGCGACGTGCTCGTCAAGGTCGCGTACTCGAGCGTCAACTACAAGGATGCGCTGGCCACGATCCCGAAGGGCCAGGTGGCGCGGGTGTCGCCGCTCGTGCCCGGGATCGACCTCGCGGGCGACGTCGTCGAGAGCGGCTCGGCCGAGCTCTCGGAGGGCCAGGAGGTGATCGTCCACGGCTACGACCTCGGCGTGGCCCATCACGGTGGCTTCGCCGAGTACGCGCGCGTGCCCGCCGAGTGGGTGATCCCGCTGCCCGAGGGCCTGTCGAAGAAGCAGGCGATGGCGCTCGGCACCGCCGGCTACACCGCCGCCCTGTCGGTGCACCTGCTCGAGCAGCAGCGCGGCTTGAGCGCGGGCGACGGCCCCGTGCTCGTGACCGGGGCGACCGGCGGCGTCGGCTCGACGGCCGTCGGCATCCTCGCCGCGCGTGGCTACGAGGTGGTGGCGTCGAGCGGCAAGGAGGCCGAGCACGACTACCTGCGCGAGCTCGGGGCAGCGGAGATCCTCTCGCGCGACGAGACCTCGGCCGAGAGCGACCGACCGATCGAGAGGGCCCGCTGGGCGGCAGCTATCGACCCGGTCGGCGGCGCGACGCTCGCCTACATCCTGCGCACGCTGCGTCCCGGCGGCGCGGTCGCGAGCAGCGGCAACACCGGCGGGATCGCGCTCACGACCACCGTGCTGCCCTTCATCCTGCGCGGGGTCGCCCTGCTGGGCGCGGACTCCGTCAACACGCCGATGGAGCTGCGCCGCCACGTCTGGCAGCACCTCGCCGGCGACATGCGACCGAACGGGCTCGACGAGTCGATCGCGCGCGAGGTCGAGCTCGGTGGACTCGAGGAGGTCCTCGAGCGGATCCTCGAGGGCGGGGTACGCGGGCGAACCGTGGTGAACGTGGCCGGCTGAGGCGCTACTCGTACATCACGAGATCTGGCTTCGGACGCAGCCGCAGCACGTCGCGCGGGCGCATCAGGTTCACGTCTTCCTTGTAGAAGAGCTTGAAGCCGTAGTGGAAGCGTCGTGAGTCGGTGAAGCTCTTGTATTTCCCGATCTTGTTAGGGCGGTCGCCGAAGCCGTCGACGTTGAGCGTCAGCGCGATCCCCGGGCGGCGCCTGAGCCGCTTCTTGTCGGTGATCATGTCGTCTGTGAACTGGTGCACGAGCAGCAGCTTCTGCGGCAGGTTGCGGCGCTTGACGGTCCGGGCGAGGTAGGCCGACACCTCGTTGACCTTGTCCGCCGTCGTCGAGCCGATCGTCTGACCGGGGACCTGCCCCGGGCGCATGCTCCACTCGGGGTCGAGGGCGAGGCTCACGTCGGGCTGCTCGAGGTATGGCCGCAGTGCCCGCACCTCCTCCATGAAGTCCGCGCGGCCGGGCTGGATGTCGAGCACCAGCAGCGCCCTGGCCCGGCGCGCGGCTTTCAGATAGCGGCGGATCACTCGCCGCTCCTGGCGCGTGCGGTACTTCCCGTCGGCGCCCGGGGAGCTGTTGACGATCGTCGAGATCAGCTCCAGGGCCGGCATCACCGGCCGGCCGCCGCGCCGGTAGGCGGCGGCCTGCGTACGCAGCCTGCGCGCCGCACGTGTCGGTGTGCCGATGCCGAGGATGCCGAGCTCGGCGGCCTGGGGCGCCCCGTAGAAGCCGACGACCCGGTACCTCGGGAAGATCTCGCGCCCGCCACGGGGAAGCTGGGGTGGCGCCGGCGGCTGCTTCTGGGTCGCGGCGCTCGCGGAGCGGGCGGCCTCTCCATCGCCCCGCAGCGAAAGACCACCCGCTCCGCCCATGGCAAAGGCGCCGACCGTGAGCAGCAGCAGGGCTGCGGCAAGCGCCGCGACCGCCGCGCGGCGCTGTCGCCGAGTACGCCGCCGCGCCGCCTCGCGCCGTGCCTGGCGGGCGTCGAGATTCACCCGCGCCGCCTGGTCGAGGGAAGCTCCCGCTCCCGAACGTCGCTCATTGCGGGAAAGCCTACGGCCCTCGACGCAATCGCTCAGCGGCCGCGACCCGTGCGCTGCTGCAGCTCGTCGATCCGCTTCGAGGCAGCCGCCTTGTTGAGGCTCTCGTCGAACTCAACGCCTGCCTGCTCCGAGAGCGTACGCAGGTAGGAGGACTGAGCGCCCGTCATCGGCTCGCCTCCCGTGGCCCAGTCGTCGGGGTCCTTCTCGATGTTGGACCCAGCCCCGCCGCTCGGGGCCTGCCCGGGCTCGGCGCCCTCGCCGGGGGTCGCGGCACCCTCCTCGGGGCCCGCGCGCGAGCCGCCCTCGCTCGGGTCGCCCGTCGTGCTCTCGTCGATCGCCGGTTGCTCCTCTGGGCTCATCGTGACTCGCCTCTGGTCTCCAGCGTGATCGACGTCGAAGCCGCTAGCAGCAGCGCGCGCGGGGGTTCGAGTCGCGGTCGTCCATACGCCGGCACTCGTAGTCGCGCCGCGACATCACCGGATCGCCGGGATGATGCTCGCGGCGGTGGGCGACCCAGCGGTCGTAGTCGGACTCGCCCGACACCTCCTTGAGGTACCAGCTGATGTTGCGCACGGCGTCCCTGACGGTCATCCGCGCCGCTCCGATCCGTCGTCCTCGCCGTCGCGCCCGCCTGTGCCCACGAGCTCGCGGTCACCGTGCCCGCCGTTCGCCATCGCTGCCTTCTCCTCGGACGTCGCGATCAGGCCGGACGGCGCCACGATCTTCGATTCGACGTACTCGGACTCGGCCACCGCGATCCCCTCGTCGCCACGCAGCGCACGCACCCAAACCCTCATCGCGTCGCCGAGCACGAGGATGATCAGCGTCGCGAAGATCACGACGAGCACTCCGTCGACGAACGAGTTCGTGACGATCTGCTGCATGTCCTCGATGCTCTTCGCCGGCGCCTTGACGGTGCCCTTGTCGACCAGCCCCTGGAAGGCGTTGCTCTGGGCGAAGAAGCCCTGCTTCGGGTTGTCCGAGAAGATCTTCTGCCAGCTCGCCGAGAGCGTGTTGACCACATCGAAGGCCAGCGGGATCCCCGGCACCCAGGCGTACTTGGTGCGCCCGGTCTTGATCAGGATCGTGACAGCCACGGTCAGCGCGACGGCCGCCAGCAGCTGGTTCGAGATGCCGAAGACCGGGAACAGCTGGTTGACCCCGCCGAGCGGATCGTTGACGCCGACCCAGAGGAAGTAGCCCCAGGCGGCGACCACAACTGCGCTGATCCCCCACGCACCGGGCTTCCAGGAGGTACGCCCGAGCGGCTTCCAGACGTTGCCGAGCGTGTCCTGCAGCATGAACCGAGCGACGCGCGTGCCCGCGTCCACCGTTGTCAGGATGAACAGGGCCTCGAACATGATCGCGAAGTGGTACCAGAAGGCCTGCAGAGCGGAGCCCCCGAGGAAGCCGGAGAAGATCTGCGAGATGCCGAGCGCGAGCGTCGGCGCGCCGCCCGTGCGCGCCACGAGCGTCTCCTCGCCGACGGAGTCGGCGGCGCTCTGGAGCTCCTGCGGAGAGATCTGGAAGCCGAAGCCGTTGACGGCCTCCGACGCCGTCTGGACCGTACCCCCGAGCACCGACCCAGGGATGTTCATGGCGAAGTAGAGGCCAGGGTCGATGATCGAGGCGGCGATCATCGCCATCACCGCCACGAACGACTCCATCATCATCGCGCCGTAGCCGATCGTGCGCACCTGCGACTCCTTCTCGATCATCTTCGGCGTCGTGCCCGAGGCGATCAGCGAATGGAAGCCCGACAGCGCTCCGCAGGCGATCGTGATGAATACGAACGGGTAGAAGGAGCCGGCGAAGACTGGCCCGCCCTCCCAGGTCGCGAACTTCGAGATCGCCGGGTTCTGCATCACCGGCAGCGTTATCAGGATGCCGACCGCGAGCAGCACGATCGTGCCGATCTTCATGAACGTCGACAGGTAGTCGCGCGGGGCCAGCAGCATCCACACCGGCAGCACCGAGGCGCTGAAGCCGTAGATCACGATCGCGAGCACGAGCGCGTTCGGTGACAGCGTGAAGTACTCGGCGAGCGTCGGGTTCCCGTCCACGTAGCCGCCTAGCACGATCGCCAGGATCAGCAGCGTCACCCCGATCGCCGTGGTCTCGAGCACCCGGCCCGGGCGCAGCACGCGCAGGTAGAAGCCCATCAGGAATGCGATCGGAATCGTCATCGCGATCGAGAACGTCCCCCACGGCGAGTCGGCGAGCGCCTGCACGACGACGAGCGCGAGCACGGCCAGCAGGATGATCATGATCGAGAAGACCGCGAGCAGCGCGGCGACGCCGCCCACCGGGCCGATCTCGTCGCGCGCCATCTGCCCGAGGCTCTTGCCGTCGCGGCGCATCGAGAAGAAGAGCGTCACCATGTCCTGCACGCAGCCCGCGAGCACCGCGCCGACGACGATCCAGATCGTGCCCGGGAGGTAGCCGAACTGGGCCGCGAGGACGGGGCCGACGAGTGGCCCGGCGCCGGCGATCGCGGCGAAGTGGTGGCCGAACAGCACGCGCCGGTCGGTCGGCTGGAAGTCGGTCGCGTTGTCGAGGCGCTCCGCGGGAGTGGCGCGCGTGTCGTCGGCACGCAGGACCTTCGTGACTATGAAGCGCGCGTAGAAGCGGTACGCGATCGCGTAGGTGCCGAGCGCGGCGATGATCAGCCAGGCGGCTGAGATCTGCTCGCCACGCGCGAGCGCGATGACGCCCCAGGCAAAGGCTCCGACGAGCCCCACGGCGATCCAGATGGCGATGCTGCGGGCGCTCATTCCCTTCCGTGCGGTTGCTCCCTCCATGCCGTCTCCCTCCGAGCGTGATTACGAGTTAGGTGCCGGCAGGCGCCCGAAGACCGAGCGCAGGCCGAAGTCAGCGGGCAGGTCGGACGTGAAGCGACGCATGCCGAGCGAGCGCCGGCAGTCCACGGTGATCGCCCGCCCCGCCAGGTGCGGATACGCGCGGCGGTGGGCATACACCGGCGCGCTTCCCTCGCCCGGCATCCTCACGAAGCTGCGTGAGCGCTCGGCCTCCGCGCGCGTGGTTCGCCGCAGGCTCACGTCCCCCGCGGCGGCGCAGCAGATGGCGATCGTGTGCCAGTCGAAGACCAGCGCCTCGTCATCGCGCAGCTGCTCCATCGCCGCCGGCGTCAACCGGACGGTCCGACCCTCTCCCATGCGCGCGAGTGTAACTGTTCGCATGAGACCCGGCGCCGCCCCTCAGGGCTAAGGTTCGAGCGGTTCGGCCCCCATGGTCTAGTGGCCCAGGACGCCTCCCTTTCAAGGAGGAGATCGCGGGTTCGAATCCCGCTGGGGGTACTCGAAGGCCGGCCTAGCCGCGCGCGCCGAGGAACACGAACAGCGGGCTAGGAAGGTCGGACGGGTTGACCTCGACCGAGACCTCGGTTCCCGCCGGCGCATCGGCACGCAGCCGCTGGGCGAGCGCCTCGGCGCGCTCTTCGGTCAGCGCGCCGGCGAGCAGGTAGCGCCAGCGCCGTGAGACCGGCACGCCCTCGGCCTCGAGCCTGTGCTCGAGCTCGACCGCCTCGCCCCGTCCCGGCAGCTCGAGTCGCACGTGCCAGTCGAACTCGCCCTCGCGCTCGGCCTCCGCGCTCTCGGCCGCGTCCCTGCGGGCACGCTCGGCATCGCGCTCGTCCGCGTCCACCGGCAGTGGCAGCGAGGCGTCCTTCCATGCCTCCTCGATCGGATGCCAGCGGGTGAGCGCCACGCGCGCATCGACGCCGTCCGCGGCGACCAGCTCGCGGATCAGGCGCTCGGCTTCCCTGGCGCGGGTCTCGCGATCGGCGTAGACGAACAGCCGCGGGCCGTCACGGGTGACGATCGCGTGTCGCCCGAGGCGCGCGCGTGCCTCCTCGTCGAGGTCGGTCGTGCGCATCCGCTCTCCGAGCGCGTTGCCGTGCTCCTCCTCGTCAAGCTCGACCTCGACGCGCCACTCGTCGTCTGTCATGGCCGCGAGGCTAGCGACGGGTGTCGGCGAGCTGCCGCTCCGCAGGCGAGCGCGAACAGCACGATCGCGACGAGCATCCCGCCGAGATGGGCGCCGGCGAACGTGAGCGCGACGCCCGCCGCGCCGCCGGCGAGCGCCGCGAGCGCCACCGTGCGCACGGACAGCCCGAGC
>JACCXP010000396.1 GCA_013696905.1 Thermoleophilaceae bacterium | reverse complement strand
GACCGCCTCGGCTCACTCGAGGTCCTCGACGCGCGCGAGCGCCGCGTCCATCGCCGGGCCCGGCTGCTCGAGCACGCGACCGTGCCCGACGGCAAGTCGAGCGGGGCGCAGGTCGCGCAGCGCCGCGGCCGAGGCCTGCGCGGTCGGCCGATGCCAGGTGGCGATGCCGGGCACGAGCACGCGCGGATGGGTGAGGCTGGCCGGCTGCAGGCCCCCGAGCGTCGACCACGAGTCGGCCGCGATCAGCGTCCGGTCGCGGGTGTCGAGAAAGGCGATCTGTCCGGGCGTGTGGCCGCGCGCGTCGAGGACCTCGAGTGAGCCGAGGCGGTCGCCGGGCGAGAGCTCGCGTGTCGGGCGCGTATCGACCGTCACGTAGCCCCCGCGCGGCTTGTCCTGCGGCTCGTCGGGGTCGAGCGTCTTGTCGCCGCGCAGGAAGCGTGCGTCGCGTGCGGGGAACGCAACCTCGACCGCGGGCAGGCGCTCAACGAGCGCGTCGAGCGAGCCCGCGTGGTCACCGTGGGCGTGCGTGATCACGAGGCGCACGATCGGCGCCCCGACCACGCGCGCCGCCGCGAGCACGCCTTTGGCGCTGCCGGGGATCATCGTGTCGACGAGGGTGAGGCCGTCGTCCTCGCGGACGAAAAACGCGTTGATGGATCCGAGCCGGGTGAGCTGGATGAGGTTCGCGCCGTGGGCCGTCGATCTCACGCCGTAAGCATCGCGCATGCGCACCTATAGTGCCCGCGCGATGACCGACAGGACGGCCGAGGAGATCCGGTCGGTCAACGTCCGCTATCACGACGCGGCCGCCGCGGGCTACGACGCCAAGTGGGGCATCTGCTACGACGAGCTCGGGCGCGCGCAGGTGCTCGGAAAGCTCGCCAAGGCGCTCGGTGGGCCGCTTCCTAGGGTGAAGCGCTCGCTCGAGATCGGGGCGGGAACCGGCTACTTCACGCTCCACCTGGCGCTCGCCGGGCTCGTCGCGGAGCCGCTGGCGAGCGACATCTCTCCCGGGATGCTCGCAGCGCTCGAGCGCTCTGCGGAGGAGCTCGGCGTCTCGGTCACGACGGCCCGCTGCGAGGCCGCCGAGCTCCCCTTCGCCGACGGGTCGTTCGACCTCGTGCTCGGCCACGCCGTCCTGCACCATGTGCCCGACCTCGACGCCGCCTTTGCGGAGTTCGCGCGCGTGCTGCGCCCGGGCGGTCAGCTCGTCTTCTGCGGCGAGCCCTCGCGCGGCGGCCACCGCCTGGCGGAGCTCCCGAAGCGCGCCGGGCTGCTCGTGGCACCGCTGTGGCGACGTGCCCTGCGAGCGCCCCCCAGAGAGCTGAACGAGCACCGCGACCACGGGCTCGAGCCGCTTGTCGACGTGCGCTCCTTCAGCCCCGCCGAGCTCGCGGACCACGCCGCGCGCGCCGGCCTGCACGACGTTCGCGTGAGCGGTGAGGAGTTGGCCGCCTCGTGGTTCGGGTGGCTCAACCGCACGCTCGAGGCAAGCGCCGATCCGGACGCGATCCCCACAGGCTGGTACCGCTTCGCCCAGCGCGGCTACCTGACGCTTCGGCGCACCGACGAGCGCCTGCTCGAGCCCGTGCTACCGGCGGGGGCGTTCTACAACCTGATGCTGTCGGCGCGCGCCCCGAAGCCGCTCGCCGCTCAGCCGCCGAGCGCCGTGCGGTAGCGATCGAGCGCCTCCCTGCGCGCCTCGGCATGGTCGACGATCGGCGCAGGGTAGTCGTCCCCGATGTGGCAGCCGACCTCGCGCTGGACCTCCTCCGGCATCGTCCAGGGCTCGCGCAGGTACTCGTCGGGCACGTCGCCCAGCTCCGGCACGTGGCGGCGCACGTACGCGCCGCGCGGGTCGTGGCGCTCCATCTGCAGCTTGGGGTTGTAGATGCGGCGGAAGTAGGGCTGCGGGTCGGTGCCGACGCTCGCGATCCACTGCCAGTTGCCGTTGTTGTTGGCCTCGTCGCCGTCGATCAGGAGGCGCATGAACCACCGCTCGCCGCGGCGCCAGTCGATCCCCAGGTCCTTGGTCAGGAAGGAGCCGACCACGAGCCGCGCTCGGTTGTGCATCCAGCCCTCGCGCCACAGCTGACGCATGCCGGCGTCGACCAACGGGTAGCCGGTGCGACCCTCGCACCATGCCGCGAACGCGTCGTCGTCTGTGCCGTCGTCGCGGTAGTAGGACGTGCCGCGAAAGCGCTGCTGGAACTCCTCGCGCGCGTTATGCGGATGGTGGTAGATGACGTGGTGGTAGAAGTCCCGCCAGCAGAGCTGGCGCCTGAAGGCCTCGGCGCCCTTGCCGCCCGACAGGCGCTGCTCGATGGAGCGCGGCGAGATGGTGCCGAAGTGGATGTGCGGTGAGAGACGCGAGGTGCGGTCCGCTCCGAGCGCGTCGTGGTCGTCGGCGTAGCGATCGACCCGGCTGTCGAGGAAGCGCTCGAGCGTCGCCTTTGCGGCCGACTCGCCCCCCGGCGCCTGCTCCGCGGCATCCCGCTCGAGGCCGAGCTCGGCGAGCGATGGAACCGCGCCGGGATCGATGCCCTCGGGGAGCTCGACCTTGCGCGGCGCCTGAAGCACCTCGCGCCGCTCGAGCCCCGCCCAGGCGCGGTGGAAGGGCGAGAAGACCGTGTAGGGGCGATCGCCCGACTTCGTGCGCAACGCGGTCACGTCGTCGACAACGCTCAGCCCGGGAAGGGCGTGCAGCTCGAGCCCGGCGCCCTCGAGCGCCTGCGCGACGCCGCCTCCTCGGGCGCGCGCGTACGGGGTCACATCGCGCGAGAGATAGACGGCGCCGGCGCCCGTCTCCCGGGCGAGCTCGACCAGCCCGCGCTCAGGTCGCGCGCGGCGCACGACAAGCCGGCCGCCGCGCTCGCGCAGCGAGTCGTCGAGGTCGCGCAGGCTATCGAGCATGAACTGCGTGCGGTTGCCGGAGGCGAAGCGCCCGTGCAGCAGCCGCTCGTCCAGGAAGAAGACCGGCACGACCTGCTCGTGGAGCTCGAGCGCGGCGCGCAGCGCCGGGTGGTCGCGCACGCGCAGGTCGCGCCGAAACCAGACGATCGCCGTGGCCATTCCCGCACTACGAGGCTCGGAGCAGGCGGGATCAGCTCTCGTGGCGGGGTAGCCTTGCCTGCGTGGGCGACCTGATCGAGCGCTTCCCGCTGTTCCCGCTGGGACTGGTGCTGCTGCCTTCCGAGATGGTGCCGCTGCACATCTTCGAGGACCGCTATCGGACGATGATCGACGAGTGCCTCGACCAGGGGACGGCGTTCGGGATCGTCTGGCTCTCGGACGCCGGGCTCAAGGAGGTCGGCTGCACGGCCGAGATCGCGCGACTGATCGAGCGCCTCGAGGACGGGCGGATGAACATCCTCGTGCAGGGCGCGCAGCCGTTTCGCCTGCTGCGCCGGATCGAGGACCTCCCCTACCCCGCCGGGGACATCGAGCTCGTCGACGAGCAGCCGGCCGAGCCGCCGGCCGACATCGAGGCGGCCGCGCGCGAGCGCTACGCCGACCTCGTCGAGCGCGCGACCGACTCGCGTCCCGAAGAGGGCGACCTCGCCGAGCTCGACGCCTACGGAATGGCGGCCTCGATCGACTTCGAGGCCGGACCGAAGCAGGAGTTGCTCGAGCTGCGCTCAGAGGACGAGCGGCTGCGCAAGCTCACCGAGCTCCTCACCACGACCATGAAGCGCCTCGACTACGCCGAGCGTGCGCAGGAGCTGTCGCGCTCGAACGGGAAGGTTCGTCGCTAGACATGCAGCAGGGGCACGCCTGACGTCTCGCGCAGGAAGCGCGGCGTGGACATGATCCCGGCGAGGCGCTCGACGGCGCCCTCCGGCATCAGCATCGTCTCGACCGAGGCCGAGCAGGCGTAGACGCTCAGCCCCTCGAGCGAGAGCACCGTTTCGCGCAGCTCAGCGAGCGAGACCGCGAACGCCTCACGCCCCGCCCACGAGAGCGACGGTGTCCGCTCGGGCTCCTGAGCGCGGCGCATCAGGTCCTCGTCGAGCATCAGGTCGAGCGCGCCGAAGGCCGCGAGCGCAGCGCAGCGCCGCCCGTCGGCGGCCGAGGACGCGAGCACCGACAACCCCGAGTAGAAGCGCTCGATCTCGGCCGAGGCGAGGATGGCGGCCAGCGAGTACTCGGGCACAATCGCAATTGTGACGATGACGACCGTCGACGCCCGGGGGCTGCTCTGCCCATTGCCGCTCACGATGGCCAAGCGACGCATGGCGGAGCTCCGCCCCGGCGACACGCTGCTCGTGATGGCCACGGACCCCGAAGCCGCGATCGACCTCGCCGCCTGGGCGGGCGAGGCGGGCCATTCGTTCTCTCGAGCGGCGCGCGAGGGCTGGGCCGAGTATGCGCTTGCTAAGGGATCCGCCGGCTGAGCGCCGGCGGCGACGTCGAGCGGTAAGCCGCGCGCGCTACTCGACGACGACCGCCGCCCCTCCTCGGCGCGGGTCGCCGCCGCCCGTGAGCTCGCCGCTCCGGGGGTCGCGCGCGGCTGCCTGCACGCCGCCGAAGTAGAGGTTGCGCTCGCGCCAGCGTTGTACGCGCCAGCCGTCGCGTTCGAGCGCCTCGAGCGCCGCCGGGTCGACGCCCGGCTCGGCGTCCACGACGCCTCCCTCGTAGTGAAGCCGTGGGCGATCGACCGCCTCCTGCGCCGCAAGCCCCTCGCCCACCACCCCGAGCACCGTCTGCAGGATCGCCGAGCGCAGCCGGTTCGAGCCCGCCGAGCCGAGCACCAGCTCGGGCGCGCCTTCGCGCAGCACGACCGTCGGGGCCATCATGCTCGGTATCCGGCGACCCGGCACGTGGCGGTGATAGCCGTGGGGGTTGAGGTCCTGCTCGCCGAGCATGTTGTTGAGGTGCAGCCCGGTCGCCGGGACGATCGTGCCCGACGAGGTTCCATTCGAGCACGTGACCGAGGCGCATGCGCCCGCGTCGTCGAGCACCGCGATGTGCGTCGTCGAGCCGAGGCGCGAGTGCACCTGGGCCGCGGCCGACTCGAGCGCCTCCTTGGCGAGAAAGCTCTCGAGCCATCCCTCGGAGTGCAGGCCGCTCATGAACTCCTCGGTGCGCGCGCGATTGGTGCGGTCCATCACCTCGACGAGCGCGCGCTGGTCGCCCTGGCGCCCGAGCCGCTCCAGCAGGTCGAGCGAATAGGCGATCAGTATCCCGCCCGAGGACGGCGGCGGGTTGGTGAGCACCTCGCGCCCGAGGTAGCGCGCGCGGGCGGGCTCGCGCTCTATGACCTCGTACGCGGCTAGGTCGGCCTCCGTGATCAGGCCACCGCGCTCGAGCACCCACGCGCTCACGGCCGCGGCAGCGTCCCCCGTGTAGAGAAAGCTCGGTCCCTCTGCGCCCAGGCGCTCGAGCAGGTCGCCGAGCTCGGCGAGCACGATCGCCTCCCCGCCTCGCAGCGGGCGCCCGTCGGGCTCGAACAGGGCGGCAGCCTCGGGCGTCGAGTGCAGGATCGGCGCGAGGATGCGCAGCAGGTACTCCTGCATCGGGGTGACGACGACGCCCTCGCGCGCGGCCCGCGCCGCGGGGGCGGTCAGCTCCCGCAGCGGCATCGACCCGAAGCGCTCGTTTGCCTCGGCGAGCCCCGCGGGCGTGCCGTAGAGGCCACACGACGAAGGCCCGATGTTGAAGACCTGCACCGCGTCGTGGGCGAAGCAGACGTCGATCGGCTCGAGCGCGGCGGGCTCGACCGATTCGAGGCCACGCCCGGGGGCGGCGACGAAGAAGTCCAGCAGGTGGTCCTCGCCCTCGGCCGTGTGGATCAACATGAAGCCGCCCGACCCGGGCCCCGTCAGCGTCGGCTCGGCCACGAAGGACATCAGCACCGCGGCGACCGCCGCGTCGACCGCGTTGCCGCCTTCGCGCAGGGCCCGCGCGCCCGCCTCGGCGCTCAACGGATGACCGGCTGCGACCACTCCCCCCATTCGAGAGAGCGAGCCTAGTGCTGGGCGTTCAGCGCCGCGGGGTGCGCGGCAGGAACTCGGGGATGTCGAGGTCGTCTAGCTCGTTCGAGGACCTCGAGGCCCGCGTCGGCCGGCTGACCCGCGGCTCGCCGTCGGCCTCGCGGGCCGCGTCGCGCCAGGCCCGCGGCTGCCCGCCGCCCTCGAGCGGAGGGTCCCCGTAGCCGGTCGCGACGACGGTCACCCACGTCTCGTCGACGACCTTCGGGTCGACCATCGCCCCGAAGATGATGTTCGCGTCCGGGTGCGCGGCCGCGGCGACGGCCTTGGCGGCCTCGTTGACCTCCCAAAGCGACAGGTCGCCGCCACCGGTGATCGACAGCAGGATCGAGTGCGCCCCCTCGACCGAGGTCTCGAGCAGCGGCGACTCCACGGCGCGCCGAGCCGCGTCGACCGCGCGGTTCTCGCCGGTGCCCATGCCGATCCCGAGCAGCGCTTGGCCGGCCGAGGACATGACCGTGCGCACGTCGGCAAAGTCGAGGTTGATCAGGCCGGGCAGCGTGATCAGGTCGGAGATCCCCTGCACGCCCTGGCGCAGGACGTCGTCGGCGACTCGGAACGCCTCGACCATCGATGTCTTGCGGTCGAGCACCGACAGCAGGCGCGCGTTCGGGACGACGATCAGCGTGTCGACCTCGCGGGCGAGCTCCTCGACGCCGGTGTCAGCCTGCTCCGCACGTCGGGCGCCCTCGAACCCGAAGGGCTTGGTGACGATGCCGACGGTCAGCGCTCCGACCTCGCGCGCGATCCGCGCGATCACGGGCGCCGCGCCGGTGCCGGTGCCTCCGCCCGCCCCGGCGGCGACGAAGACCATGTCTGAGCCCTTGAGCAGCGCCTTGATGCCGTCGTACTCCTCCATCGCCGCCGCGTGGCCGACGCTCGGGTCGGCGCCCGAGCCGAGCCCGCGCGTCGCGTGGCTGCCGATGTCGACGGTCACGTGCGCGCCCGACTGCTGCAGCGACTGGATGTCGGTGTTGACGGCGATGAACTCGACGCCCGCGACCTCGGCCTCGATCATTCGGTTGACGGCATTGACGCCGGCGCCGCCGACGCCCACCACGCGCAGCACCGGCTTCCTGACGGGATCGAGATCGACGGCGAGGCGGGGCTCCTCGCGCCCGTAGCGCGGGCGCTCGAGGATGTCCTCGGGGATGTCGGCGGAGAAGACCGCGCGCAGGCGCTCCTCGGGTCGAGGCGACGGCCTCGGTGCCGCGGTGCGGGCAGCGGCGACCGACGCGGGAGCGGGGCGGCCCGGCGC
>JACCXP010000391.1 GCA_013696905.1 Thermoleophilaceae bacterium | reverse complement strand
GCCACGAGCAGCGCGGCGACCGCAAGCCACCCTCCTCGCGAGCGCCGGCGCCGGGGCGGAGGACCCGTCGGCATCGCGATGCGGCGCGGCGGAGGGCGCGGCGCGACTCGGTATGGCGTCGTCACACGCTCGGATGGAGGCTGCTCGGGCGGCGGCAGGTCGGACGGCGGTTCCTCGGGCGGCGGCTCGAGCGGCGGCGAGACCGCTGCCCTCTCGTCCGCCTTGGGCGCGGAGGCGACTGCCGCCTCCTGCTCGGACGCTGGTGCCTTCAGCGATCCCTTGTCGTCGACGTCGTCGGCCCCGATCAGCGCCGCCGGAGGCTCCGGCCGCACCGCCGCCGGCGAGTCGGGCACCTGCGCCGCGACCTCGAGCGCCCGCACCAGCACGCGTGCAGAGCGCGGGCGCTCCGACGGGTCGCGGGCCATGCCGCTCTTGAGGGCGATCGCGACGGCCATCGGAGCCTCCGGCCACGCCCCGCGCAGGTCGGGCGGTGGCTCGGTGGCGACCTTGTGGGCGATCTCGAGCGGCGTGCGCCCCTGGCGTGCCTTCTGGCCGGAGAGCACCTCATACGCCACCGCCGCCAGCGCGTAGACGTCGACCGCCGCCGTGATCTCGCCCCCGGCGAGCTGTTCGGGCGCCATGTATGCCGGCGTGCCGAGCACGCTTCCGGCACGGGTGATCCGAGTCGCGTGCGCCGCGGTCGCGATCCCGAGGTCCGCGAGCTTCGCGAAGCCGTCGGTGCGCAGGAGCACGTTCGCCGGCTTCACGTCGCGGTGAATCACGCCG
The DNA here is from genome assembly GCA_013696905.1 of Thermoleophilaceae bacterium. GTDB lineage: Bacteria > Actinomycetota > Thermoleophilia > Solirubrobacterales > Thermoleophilaceae > JACCXP01. Next base: position 4,845 of record JACCXP010000391.1, on the reverse strand, counting down.
TGGTCGTGCGCGTGGTCGAGCGCCGCCGCCACGCCGGTCAGGATCTCGAGCGCGCGCTCGCGCTGGAGCGTGCCGCGCGCCATCGAGCTCGCCAAAGTCCAGCCCTTGACGTACTCCATCACGATCAGGACGTCGTCGTGCTCGGTGACGACGTCGTAGATCGAGACGATGTTCGGGTGATTGAGCGAGGCGCCCAGGCGAGCCTCGCGGTCGAAGCGATGTGCCACGTCCTCGGACGAGCCCGCGTGCAATCGCTTGACGGCGACGTCGCGCCGCAGCCGCTCGTCCTCCGCCAGGAAGACGGTGGCCATCGCACCCGATCCGAGCCGGCGCCGCACCCTGTAGCGCCCGGCGAAGAGCGTCCCCTCTCGAGTGGCCACGGGAGCCGCTCCTACCCGTTCTCCCTGCGAGCGAACCGGCCAAGGCCGAATGCCCGCTCGGCGCGGTCGGCCACGAGCCGGGCGATCGCGAGCGACGAGGTGGCCCCGGGCGAGGGCGCGTTTCGCACGTGCAGCGCGGGGCCGGTCTCCGAGAAGACGAAGTCGTCCACGAGCGCGCCGTCACGGCCGAGCGCCTGGGCGCGCACCCCGGCGAAGGCGGCCAGCACGTCGCCGCTCTCGAGCTCGGGCACGAAGCGGCGCGCCGCCGCCGCGAATGCTCGGCGGCTGACGGCGTGGTGGACCTCGGTCACGCCCGTGCGCCAGAAGCGCCGCGCCATCCGCCACGTGCCCGGCCATTCGATCAGTCGGCGAAGCTCCGGGCGGCTGACTCGCCGGAGGACGTAGGCATCCGGGCCTCCGGCGATCAGCGCCGTCGGGCCCACCAGCACCTCTCCGTCCACGTGGCGTGTGAGGTGCACGCCGAGGAAGGGCAGCCCCGGGTCGGGCACCGGGTAGACGAGCGAGCGCACGAGGTGGCGGCGCTCGGGGCGCAACCGCCCGTAGGCGCCCCGAAAAGGCACGATGCGCGGGTCAGCCGGCGCGCCGGCGGCGACGGCGAGCCGGTCGGCCCACGCCCCGGCGCAGAAGATCGCATGACGGGGACGGATCTCACCGCGGGCGTGTCGCAGCGCCATCCGCCCGCCCGCCCTCGCGATGCCGGTGATCCCGCAGCCGGTCGCCACTTCGCCGCCCGAGGCCTCGACGTCGGCGGCGAGCGAGCGCGCCACGGCGGCGTAGTCGACGATCCCGGTGGCGGGCGAGTGGAGCGCGGCGACGCCGCGCACGTGGGGCTCGATTCCCGCCAGCTCGTCGGTCCCGAGCCGCACGAGCCCGGGCACGCCGTTCGCCCGTCCACGGCGCTCGAGGTCGTCGAGGCGCGCGAGCTCGCCGGGATGGGTGGCGACGATCACCTTGCCGCAGCGCTCGGCGGCGAGCCCACGCTCGTCGCAGTAGTCATACAGCCGTCGCGCGCCCTCGACGCACAGCTGCGCCTTGAGCGACCCCGGCTCGTAGTAGATGCCGGCGTGCACGACACCGGAGTTGTGGCCCGTCTGGTGCGTGCCGACCTCGGTCTCGCGTTCGAGCACGGTCAGCGAGCGACCGGGGTGGCGCAGCGTCAGCTCGCGAGCGACGGCCAGGCCGAGGATGCCCGCGCCTACCACCACGACATCGCACTCCCCGGAGGCGTCGATGACCGGCGAGGGTGCGGGGAGCGAGTCGATCGTCGCGAAGGCTAACCACAGTGGCTCGGCTGCGCGGCCAGAGCCTCGTCCAGCGAGCGCGTGAGCACGGGCGACCAGGTCGCGTAGCCGCGGTCGCTCGGGTGGAAGCGGTCGCCGGCGAACAACGTGCGGTCGCGGCGAAACAACGGGCCGGTCTCGGCCGCGATCGGGGCGAGTGTGAGCCCGCGCTCGCGCACGACCGTGTCGAAGACGCCGTTGAGCTGCTTCGTGCGCGCTCCTGCGACCCATCGCAGCGGCTGGGCGAAGCGCGGGATCGCTCCCATGTCGGGCGCGCCTGTGAGCACGATCTTCACCTCGCAGCGCGCCGCGACGAGCCCCTCGACGATCGACTCGACGGCGGCTCGCACCGTCCGGCGCCCGCTGAGGCGGATCACGTCGTTCGCCCCGACCGCGATCAGCACGACGTCGGGGCGAAGCCGCGTGGCCGCTGCGAGCTGTTGCGCCGCTACCTGCTCGGCCTTCGCCCCCGACACCGACACGTTCACGAGCCGCACGCGCCGCCCGCGGCCGGCCAGGTGGCGGGCGGTCGAGACCGCGATGCCACGCTCGTACTCGCCGCCCTGGCCGGCGGCGGTCGAGTCGCCGAGCACCACGTAGGTCAGCTCCGGGCCGGCCTGCCCCAGCTCGCGCGGCGCGCGCGAGGGATTCTCGAACGGCTCGCGGCGGCCGCGCGAGGCCACCACGGCCTCCAAGAGCAGCAGCGCGACCAGTCCGGCGGTCACGAGGCCGAGCCCGATCACGAGCCTGCGCGACGAGGGCATCGCGGTGCTACGCGGTCGTGAGAGAGCCGAACTGGCCCTCGGTCGGCTCCGCTCAGCAGAACCATGGCTCGGTCAGCCGTGGCCTCCCCTCCACCGATCCGGCGAGGACCTGGCCCGCGCCGGCGCGCTCGGGCACGTACTCGAGCACGGTTTCGCGCACGTGCGCAAACGTCTCTCCCGCGGGCTCGTCGTCTGCGCCGGCGCGCTCGACGATGCGCGAGATCCGCCGCTGCAGCTCGTCCGCGCGCCGGTCGGCCGCCGTCCAGGTGTGCGTTAGCGCCCGGGCGTCGTAGGGCCCGAGGTGCTCGGCCATGTCGCCTTGCTCGAGCAGCAGCGAGCCCTCGGGCAGGAGCAGCCGGATCGCGTACTGCACGGGGTCGACGTTTCCGACCATGTCGTGCTCAGCGACGAAGTCGAGGATGTCGAGCACGTCGCCGGGGCTCGTCCACGGCGTGAACGGCATGAACGACGGGCGCACCTCGATCCCGTTGGCGCGCAGCAGCGCGATCGCCTCCGTGGCCTCCTGCGTCGTGTGGCCCTTGTCGAGGCGCTCGAGGATGTCGTCGTTCACGGTCTCGAGCGCGCAGACCACGAACAGGCAGCCCGCCTCGCTCAGCTCGGCCCAGACATCCGCGTGCTCGAGCACATGCTCGACCTTCGTCGTGCAGTCGAAGGTGAGCCGCGGGAAGCGCTCATGCATCGTGGCCGCCACCGCGAGGGAGTGGCGGCGGCCGTTCAGGAAGTCGGGGTCGCCGAAGGTGATGTGGCGTGCACCGAGCTCGACCAGCTGGGCGACGTCGGCGAGCACTGTGTCGCGCTCGACGACGCGGATCCGCCCGTCGTAGACCGTGGGCACCGGGCAGTGGCGGCAGCGGTGCACGCAGCCGTGGCTCGCCTCCACATAGCCGACGAGGCGCTCCTCGCCGTCGATCGCCAGGTGCGCGTAGCGCTCGAGCGGGGGCAGCAGGGCGCGCGCGGGAACGTCGAAGCTGCCGCGGTCGAGCTGTATCAGCGCCTCCACGCGAGGCTGATCGCCGGCATCCAGGCTGCCCACCCAGCGCACCAGCGCCGGCTCGTACTCACCGGCCAGCGCGATGTCGGCGAGCCGCCCCACCGTGAGGTCGCGGCTGACCGGGGCGTAGAGGCCGTAGAAGCACACCGGCAGCTCCGGCCGCAGCTCCCGAACGGCCGCCGCCGCGCGCATCGCGAGCCGCATCGCCGTGTGCATCGGCACCGAGAAGCCGACGGCGCCCGCCCATGCGACGAGGCTCGGGTCCCACGCCTCGACCGACAGATCGAGGCAGCGCACCTCGTGCCCTGCCGTGCGCAGCGCGGCGGCCGGCGAGGCCACGTGCAGCGGCTGGTGGCCGAGCTCGTAGGAGGAGACGAGGAGGACGCGCATGACGACGGTCGAGGCTACTGCGCGCGCCGCGGGGTCCCGCCCGTCGAGCTCAGCACGTCCGCTCCGACGGACGCGGCCGGCGATTGCGCTCGAGGCGCGCCGATCGCAACCTCGAGCCGCCCGTGCGCCTCGCGCAGCGCGCGCTCGACCTGCTCCGGCGTCTCGGCGCGCGCGAACAGGAAGCCGAGGTAGCGATCGCCCTCGGGCAGCGGGCGCACCGGGCGCCCGGACGCGACCGAGATCACGAGGTCCTCGATTCCCTCGACCGCGCGCGCCTCCTCCTGGCCGCCCACCCGCTCGAGCACGCCTGCCCGCGGGATCGGCAGCATCATCACGCCCGCGGCCGGCCGCTCGCGCGTCACGTCCCCGAGCTCGAGGCCGAGCGCGTGGCGCAGGATCAGCTCCTCGAGCGTCACCCCGACGCCGAAGCGCAGCGCGCGCGAGCACAGCCCACCGATCGAGCGGGCGGCCAGCTCGAGCACCCACACGCGCTCGCCGTCGGTGCGCAGCTCTGCATGTACCGGGCCCTCCGTCAGCCCGAGCGCCGCGGCAGCACGCCCCGCGGCGACGCACAGCTCCTCCTGCAGGCCCACAGGGTGGCGCGAGGGGGTCACGAACAGCGTCTCCTCGAAGTAGGGCCCCTCGAGCGGATCGGGCTTGTCGAACAGCGCGAGCAGCTCGAGCCGCCCGCCCCGCAGCAGGCCCTCGATCGCGACCTCCTCCCCCGGCAGGTAGCGCTCGACGAGCAGCGCCGCGTCGGCCGGCTCACCCGCCTCGGCGAGGATCGCGCGCACGCGCTCGGCCACCGCCGCTGCGCCCGCGGGCGAGTCGGCCCGGATCACGCCACGACTGGCGGAGAGGGCGAGCGGCTTCACCACACACGGAAGCCCGACCTTCAGGGCCAGCGTGGCGACGTCGTCGGTGGGCGCGACCAGGCGGTAGGCCGGCTGGGGCACGCCCGCCGCCTCGAGCGCCGCGCGCATCGCGCCCTTGTCGCG
>JACCXP010000375.1 GCA_013696905.1 Thermoleophilaceae bacterium | reverse complement strand
CTCACAGCCCGACCCCGCGCTCGTCAGGCTGCTCGAGGAGAGCGAGCGCGATCTGCGCCTGCGCGCGGCGCTCGGTCCGGCCGCGGCGTCCGCGCTCGCGCGCCGCGAGCTTCGGGTCGAGGCGCTCGAGTCGCCCGGGGCGAGCCCCGCGTACGCGCTCTTCGGCGTGCTGATGCTCCAGGGCGCCCTGATCGCGTATGGGGGCTGGGTCGCGGCAGGGGTGATCGAGGAGAAGGCGACGCGGATGGTCGAGTTGCTGCTCGCCACGATCCGGCCCTCGCAGCTCCTGGCGGGGAAGCTGGTCGGGATCGGGCTGCTCGGCCTGGCACAGCTCGCGCTGCTCTACTCCGCCGGGCTCGGCGCGGCGCTGCTCGCGGGCGGCTCCGGGCTGCCGCCGGGCGCGCTCGCTGCGCTGCCGCTCGTGCTCGGCTGGTTCGCGCTCGGCTATGCGCTCTACTCGTCGGCGTTCGCGGTCGCCGGCGCGCTCGTCTCGCGCCCCGAGCAGCTCCAGACGACGCTGACCCCGATCACCGTCGCCGTCGTCGCCTGCTCGTTCGTCGCGCTGGCCGCGCTCGAGGATCCCGGAGCGCCACTCGTGCGCGCCGCGTCGCTGTTCCCGCCGCTCGCGCCGATGGTGATGCCGATCCGCACGGCCGCGGGCAGCGCGGCTGGGTGGGAGCAGGCGCTCGCGGTCACGCTGATGCTCGCCTCGACCGCCGCGCTCGTGCCGCTCGCGGCGCGGATCTACGCGGGAGCAGTGCTGCGGACCGGCCGGCGGGTGAGGCTGCGCGAGGCCTGGGGCGCCGCCCGGGTCAAGCGCTAGCCGAGCCCGGCAGTCGCGCCCAGGTGTCCCACGCCGGCCGCGGCGCGCCGGGCCCCGCGCCGGGCACGAACTCGTCGCGCAGGCCCGACTTGAAGTCGTTCGTGATCACGTCGCTGATCGTGTGCTGGGTCCACATGAAGGGCTCGGCCTCGGCGCTCATCTCGGCGAAGCTGCGCTCGAGCTTGCGCGCCTGGGCGAGGCGCGAGTCGAGTCCGGCCTGGTTCGGGTGCATGTCGAAGCCGCCCTCGGTGAGCCACAGCCGGCGGTCACCGCCGCCACGCCAGTTGCGGCGATGGAGCAGGGCCGCCACGCGCCGGGCGCGACTCTGCGGACCGCTCACCTCCTCGCTCACGTCGGCATAGTTGTGGTGTGACCACCCGACCGCGATCGCCCCGCTCGGGCGGAAGCGCTCGAGGCGCGCGAGCACGCGCTCGGAGAATGTGAGCCAGTCGGTCGCGCCGGCGGTCTCGTGCGGGTGGTCGGGGAAGTCCGACGTGGCCGGGGCGAGGATCGCCGGTCCGCCGTGCGCCGCGGCGAGCGCGCTCGCCGTCTCGATCATCGCCCCCGCCGCGTCGGCCATCCCGGCCTGGGGCCAGAGCAGGTAGTTGGGCTCGTTGCAGACCTCGAGCGCATCGACATAGGCGCCGTCGGGGTTGCCGAACGCGGTTGCCGTCGCTCCGGGCGGCCCCGGCTCCGGCCCGCCGGGGTTGGGCGCGACGCCGGGGCGATAACGCGCGATCAGGTGCTCGACGAACCACGCCCACGGCGAGTCCGGCCCGAGGTCGCTCGGCACGCGCGCGTTGAGTGGCTTGCCGGCGCGCGCGGGGTCGTCCTCGCGCGCGCCGCTCGCCCATGTCGGGTACTCCTGGTAGATCGTCACGATCGCGCCCATCCCGCCGACCCGCGCGGCGTCCTCGTTGACCGCGCGCAGCTGGCGGTCGAGACGGCGCAGGGCCGCCTCGCCGGCGGGCGCCGAGTTGAGCTGCGCCCACGACTCGGCGCGGCTCGCGGGCGCGAGCTCCTGCTGGAGGTGCGCCCACGACACCCAAAGCTTCACCCAGCGCGTGCCGCTCAGGTCGCGGATGTACTCCCGATTGCCGTGCAGGCGATAGTCGTTCGGGTGGCCGTCGGGCACGGTCAGCGGGCCGTAGCCGCCGAACGAGATGCACTTGCGCAGCGGCTCGTGCCCCGGATCGAGCGGCCGCCCGGCGAGGGGGAGGTCGAGCGCGAATGGCGTGGCCCAGGTGAGCGCGCCGGCGCGGCGCATGAAGCTCCGCCGGCTGATTCGCTCGTCCATGCCCTCTTCGATAGCAGTTGGCCGCCCCGGGCACCCGTGCGCGCCGGTAATCCCGCATCTTGCGGTTAGTCTGTTTTTCGTGAGCAGCGTCTATCTCGGCACGAGCTCCTTCGCCGCCACCGTGCTCGAGCGCCTCAGCCGCAGCCGCCACCGTCCCGCTCTCGTGGTCACGCGTCCCGACCGCCCGCGCGGGCGTGGGCGCCGGCTCGGGGCGCCACCGGTGGCCGACGCCGCGCGTGAGCTCGGGCTCCCGCTGCAGCAGCCCGATTCGGTGAACTCCCCGGAGGTCGTCGAGCGGATCGCCGCGCTGCGGCCGTCGGCGATCTGCGTGTGTGCCTTCGGCGCAATGATCCGCGCGCCCCTGCTCTCGCTTCAGCCGCTGGTCAACGTGCACCCTTCGCTGCTTCCGCGCTGGCGCGGGGCGGCGCCGATCGAGCGCGCGATCGAAGCCGGCGACGAGGCGACCGGAGTGTCGATCATCGAGCTCGTCGAGGAGCTCGATGCCGGGCCGGTCTGCGCCCAGCGTCCCGAGCCGATCCGTCCCGACGACGACTTCGCCTCGCTGTCCGATCGCCTCGCGACGCTCGGCGGCGAGCTGCTCGTCGAGGCGCTCGACGGGAAGCCCGAGTGCGCCCCGCAGCCGGCGCAAGGCGTCACCTACGCGCACAAGATCGGCCCCGAGGATCGCCGGCTCGATCCCGAGCGCCCCGCGGCGGAGCTAGAGCGCCGCGTGCGCGCGCTCTCGCCGCACATCGGCGCGCACCTCGAGCTCGACGGCGGTGAGCGACTCGGCGTCCGCCGCGCCGCCGTCTTTGCGGGGGCGAGTGGCGCCGCGCCGGGCGAGCTCGTCGCGCGCGGCGAGCGCCTTCTGCTCGCGTGCGT
>JACCXP010000130.1 GCA_013696905.1 Thermoleophilaceae bacterium | reverse complement strand
CGCGTCGCCCGAGCCGGTGGCAGCGTGGCCCTCGAGCTCGGCGGAGAAGAAGTCGCCCGGCACCGCGATCGCCACCGGCCCCGGCCGCCCGCTGGTCGCGATCCGCAGCCCGCGCGCGACCAACGCGGGCACCTCCTCGGCACGGGCGGCATTCACGGCCCACTTCGCGATCGGCCGGTAGAAGGCCGCGAGGTCGACCTCCTGGAAGGCCTCGCGCCCGAGCAGCCGCGACTCGACCTGCCCGAGCAGCACGACCATCGGCGTCGAGTCCTGGCGCGCCGTGTGGACGGCTATGGCGAGGTTCGCCGCCCCCGGGCCGCGGCTCGCCATCGCCACGCCTGCGATGCCGGTCAGCTTGCCCTCGGCCTCGGCCATGAAGCCGGCGCCCGACTCGTGTCGAGTCGACACGAGGATCAGGTCCGGGTGGAGACCGACCTCGTCGAGCAGCGCCATGAACGACTCGCCCGGCACCGTGTAGAAGCGCCGCACGCCCGCCTCGGCGAGCAACGCGACCACCCTGGCCGCCACGGTGGTCGGTCGCCCGCTCACCGAGCGGACGCTAGCGCGGTGGTCGAGGACCTCTCAGTCGCGCGCCCGGTCGAGCACGGCCTGGGCCATCCGGATCGAGGCCGCATCGACCATCTGGCCGTCAACTGCGATCGACCCCCGCCCGGCGGCGGTTGACTCCTCGTAGGCCTTGACGAGCTTGCTCGCGCGCTCGAGCTCGGCATCCGTGGGCGAGAAGACCTCGTTGACGGTGGCGATCTGCTTGGGGTGGATGCACCACTTGCCGTCGAAGCCGAGCGAGCGTGCGCGCCGGGCGCTCTGGCGCAGGCCCTCGTCGTCGCCGAGGTCTGCGACCGGCCCGTCCATCGCGCGCAGGCCCGCCGCGCGCGCGGCCACGACGATGCGCTGCATCGGGTAGTGGAAGCGGTCGCCGGGATAGGCGTCGTCCCACTCGTCGCGGGTGCCGATGTGGGTCTGTGGCATCCCGACGCTTGCGGCGTAGTCGCCCGGGCCGAAGTGAAAGCCCTCGAGGCGCGCGCCCGAGCGGGCGATCGCATCGACGCTCACGAGCGCCGCGGCGCTCTCGATCAGGATCTCCAGGCGCACGTGCCCGCGCTCGAGGCCCGCCGCGAGCTCGGCCTGGGCCAGCAGCCCGTCGACCAGGTACAGGTCCTCGAGCCGCTCGAGCTTCGGGATCATGACCGCGTCGAGTGCGTCGCCGGCGCCTTCGACGACGTCGATCAGGTCGTGGTGGAACCAAGGCGTGCCGAGCGGGTTGACGCGATAGAGCCCGCGCTTGCCGTGGCGGTCGAGCTCGGTCAGCGCGCGGACGACGTTTCCGCGCGCATCGGCCTTGTCATCGGGGGCGACGGCGTCCTCGAGGTCGAGCAGCGCCGCGTCGGCCTCGGAGGCAAGGGCCTTCTCGACCATCCGAAGCTTGGACGCAGGTACCGCGAGCAGCGATCGGTCGGGCGCTCGTGGTGGGCCCGTGGGTGGCGGCTCGTCGTTCGTCATCGGATGTTTCGCTCCTATCTCACCTGTCGCACCAGGTCGATCACCGTGCCGTCGCGGTACTCGACCACCGCAACCACGCGAGCGCATGCCTCGGGAGCCTGCGCCGCGATGGTCGCCGACCTGAGCTCGGCGATGTCCCGCACCGCCACGCCGGCCGCGGCCAGGCTACCGGCGAGATCCCAGCGGCGCGGATTGACGGCCACGCCGTCCTCGGTGACGACGACGTCGACGGTCTCTCCGGGCGTCGTCGCCGTCAGCACTCGATCGACCACGACCGAGCGCTCGCCGCGGGGCGGATTGGCGACGACGATCGCGAGCCGAGCCCCGGCCGCTGCATCGCTGTGTCCGCCCGAGCCGCCCATGATCCGCCCGTGCGAGCCGGTGACGACGTTGACGTTGAAGTCGACATCGACCTCCGTCGCGCCGAGGATCACGCAGTCGAGGCGGTCGACCGCACAGCCGCTGCTGAACGGGCTGGCGTAGAAGCCGGCGCCGATCTCCTGGTGGCTCGAGTTCGCCGCAAGCGACGCGACCGCCGCGAGATCGAACCCCTGCACGTCGAGCAGCGAGCGAAACAGCCCCGCCTCGAGCATCTCGACGAGCTGGGCGGTGATCCCACCGAGCGCGAACGAGCCGACCACACCGCGCTCCTCCATCATCTGACGCACGAACTTGGTGACCGCAAGCGCCGTCCCCCCGGCGCCCGTCTGGTAGGAGAAGCCGTCGGCGATCAGGCCCGCCGCCTCGATCACCGTCGCCGCGGTACGCGCGATCTCGAGCCTGACCGGGTCCTCGGTCATGCGCGTGGTGCCCGATGCGATCCCGGCCCTGCGCCCGAGCGACTCGATGTCGACCACGTGATCGACACGCGTCTGAGGGATCGAGATCGGGCTGAGCGGGTAGGGGACGAGGTGATCGGTCACCGCGACGACGTGCTCGGCGCAGCTCGCGTCGGGGAAGGCGTAGCCCAGCGAGCCGCAGGCGCTCGGGCCGGCGACGCCGTTGAGGTTGCCGTAGTCGTCGGCCGCGGGCGCCGCGATGAAGGCGACGTCGATCTCAAGCCGGCCGCACTCGATCGCCCCCGCCCGGCCGCCGTGGGTGCGCAGGATGACCGGCCGGACGAGGACGCCGCGCGATATCGCGTCAGCCACGGGGCCCGCGATGTAGTCGCTGTCGAGGCCCCCGACCACGCCGGACTCGATGTGCTCGACCAGCGGAGCGTGAACAGCGAAGACCGAGCTGATCGCAAGCGTCAGGTCGCGCAAGCCCAGGGCCGCCGCCGTGGCGAGGACCGCGTTCACGACGCCGTCGCCGTCGCGCAGATGGTGATGGAAGGAGAGCGTCATGCCGTCCGTGACCGGGATGCGGCGGAACACGTCCTCGAGGCTCGCTCGACGCTTGCCCTCACCGGGACGCAAGATCCGGGTCCGGGCGCCGTGACGACGCAGGCGAGGACGGGTCGCGAACGCGCCGGCGAAAGGGACCACCGCGCCGTAGCCCTCGATCAGCTCGGGCAGCTCTCTCCCGACCGCATTGACCATGGCTGCAAGGCTAAGGTTGCGCCGTGAGGCCGAACAGGAGGTAGGGGAGATGCTCGAGGGGCTGATGCAGGACGACTTCCCGCTCACGCTCCAGCACGTGCTGCGGCGGATGCGCGAGGTCTACCGCGACTCGGAGGTCGCCACGCTGACTGACGATGGCGTCACGCGCGCGACGTATGCCGAGGTGACCGAGCGGGTCGACCGGCTGTGCCGCGCGCTCGAGTCGCTTGGGGTGGGAGAGAGCGACCGCGTGGCGACGTTCGCCTGGAACTCACAGCGCCACCTCGAGGTCTACCTGGCCGCCCCGTGCATGGGGGCCGTCCTGCACACCGTCAACGTGCGCCTCTTCCCCGACCAGGTCGAGTACATCGTCAATCACGCCAGGGACCGCGTCGTGATGGTGGACGACTCGCTGGTGCCTGTGCTCGAAGCGGTCGCCGACAGGCTCGAGACCGTCGAGCACTACGTCGTGATGGGTGACGGCGACTCGGGCTCGCTCCCGAACGCCGTGCGCTACGAGGAGCTGCTGGCCGAGCAGCCCGAGGGCTACGACTACCCCGTGCTCGACGAGCGGCAGGCGGCCGGGCTCTGCTACACGAGCGGCACGACCGGGAACCCCAAGGGCGCGCTCTACTCGCATCGCTCGAACTTCCTGCACTCGATGGCCTCGTGCATGACCGAGAACCTCGGCATCCGCAACTCGGACCGCGTGCTGCCGGTGGTGCCGATGTTCCACGTCAATGCCTGGGGACTTCCCTACACCTCGGCGATGGTGGGCGCCAACCTCGTGATGCCCGGGCGCTTCCTCCAGGCTGAGCCGCTCGCGACGCTGATCGAGTCAGAGCGCGTGACGGTGGCCGCCGGCGTGCCGACGATCTGGGACGGCCTGCTGCGCTACGCCGACGAGCACGGGCCCGACCTGTCGAGCATCCGCCTCAACATCGTCGGCGGCTCGGCCGCATCGCGCGCGCTGATGGAGGGCTTCGACCGCCACGGCGTGAGCGTCGTGCAGGCCTGGGGCATGACCGAGACCAACCCGCTCGGGGCCGTCGCCCATCCGCCCTCGGGGTCCGAGGGTGAGGAGCGCTGGGGCTACCGCGTCAAGCAGGGCCGGCTCGTGCCCGGGATCGAGGCGAGGATCGTGGCCGACGACGGCCAGGAGGCGCCCTGGGACGGCGAGGCGACGGGCGAGCTTCAGGTGCGCGGGCCGTGGGTCGCGCGCTCCTACTACGAGGAGCCCAGCGAGGACGACAAGTTCGAGGACGGCTGGTTTCGCACCGGCGACATCTGCACGATCGACCGCGAGGGCTTCATGAAGATCACCGACCGCACCAAGGACGTGATCAAGTCGGGCGGCGAGTGGATCTCATCGGTCGACCTCGAGCTCGAGATCATGGCCCACCCCGACGTCGCCGAGGCCGCCGTGATCTCGAAGCCCGACGAGCGCTGGGACGAGCGCCCGCTCGCCTGCGTGGTGCTCGTCGAGGGCGCTTCGGCATCGGCTGAGCAGATCAACGAGCACCTCTCGAGTCGGGTGGCGCGCTTCTGGATTCCCGACGAGTACGCCTTCATCGACGAGGTCCCGAAGACCGCGACCGGCAAGTTCGACAAGAAGGTGCTGCGCAAGCGCCTCGATGACGACGAGCTGGCCGAGCGGGTCACGGTCGACGCGCCACAGGCGCCCGCGCCCT
>JACCXP010000359.1 GCA_013696905.1 Thermoleophilaceae bacterium | reverse complement strand
CTGCGTCAGTTGCGACTGCGCGTCGACGTGCTGTCGCTGTCGGCGACGCCGATCCCGCGCACGCTCCAGATGTCGCTCGCCGGCCTGCGCGACATCTCGGTGATCGAGACCCCGCCCGAGGGCCGGCGGCCGGTCAAGACCTACGTCGGCGAGTACGACGAGGAGCTCGTCAAGCAGGCGATCGAGCGCGAGCGCGCCCGCGGCGGGCAGGCGTTCTTCCTCCACAATCGCGTCGACACGATCGACGAGACCGCCGAGCGCGTGCGCGCGATGTGCCCCGGCGCGCGCGTCGGCGTGGCGCACGGCCAGATGGACGAGAAGCGCCTCGAGGCGGTGATGCTCGACTTCTTGCGCGGCGGCGCCGACGTGCTCGTGTGCACGACGATCGTCGAGGCCGGCCTCGACGTGCCGAGCGCAAACACCTTGATCGTCGAGCGCTCGGACGCGCTCGGGCTCGCTCAGCTCTACCAGATCCGCGGGCGCGTCGGCCGTGCCCGGGAGCGCGCCTACGCCTACCTCTTCTATCCCTCCGCGGCCGCCCTCACCGAGGAGGCTGCCGCGCGCCTGTCGACGCTCTCCGACTACACGGAGCTCGGCTCGGGCTTCAAGATCGCGATGCGCGACCTCGAGATCCGCGGCGCCGGCAACCTGCTCGGCGACGAGCAGTCGGGCCACGTCGCCGCGGTCGGCTTCGAGCTCTACGTGGCGATGCTCGACGAGGCCGTCGCCGCGCTATCGGGCACCGCCGCCGACGAGGCCCCCGAGCCCGTCCGCCTCGACATCCCGGTCGAGGCCTACGTGCCGGCCGACTACGTCCCCTACGAGGCGGCGAAGATCGAGGTCCACCGCCGCATCTCGGGCGCGCGCGAGGTCGCCGACCTGATCCTCCTGCGCGAGGAGCTCGAGGACCGCTTCGGGCCCGTGCCCGCGCCGCTCGAGAACCTGATCCGCCTCCAGGATGCCCGCATCAAGTTCGGTCGCGCAGGCGCGCGGGCAGTGTCCTTCAGTGGCGGTCGCCTTGCGGTGTCGCCGATCGAGCTCGATTCGCGTGGGGCGAAGGCGCTGCGCGCGCGGATCCCCGAGGCCGTCTACGAGTCGGGTCGCAGCACGGTCGCGGTGCGCGTGCCCGAAGACCCGGCCGCTCGCTTCCCGGCGGTCGTCGCCGCCGCCGAGGCGATTCTCGAGCTCGCGACGGACCCCGCCAACCCGGCAGGAGAGTTAGCTGAGATTTAGAAGGCCTTCGCTAGCGTCAAGCCGTTCCCTTCCGATAAAAGGATTCGATGAGCTACTTCCGTGTCGTGCCCATAGTGCTGCTGCTCGCCCTCACGGTCGCCGCCTGCGGCAACGAGGTGCCCCCGAACGGCGTCGCGAGGGTCGACGACGAGGTGATCAAGAAGACCGAGTTCGACCGCTGGATCACCGCCGCCGTGCGCTCCCAGGCGCCCCCCGGCGCCGGCGGGGCTCCCCCGGCGGCTCCCGATCCGCCCGCCTACACGAAGTGCGCCGCCGCGAAGCAGGGGCAGCCGGTGGTGAAGGGCCAGCAGAAGCCCTCGCCCGCGCAGGCGAAGACGCAGTGCAAGCAGGAGTACGACCAGCTCAAGACGCAGGTGATGAACTTCCTGATCACCTCCGACTGGATCGAGCAGGAGGCCGAGGCGCGCGACATCAAGGCCGACGACGCGACGATCAAGAAGCAGTTCGAGGACCAGAAGAAGCAATCCTTCCCCGACGACAAGGGCTACCAGGAGTTCCTCAAGACCTCCGGTCGCACCGAGGCCGACCTGCTCTACCAGGTCAAGATCGACTACCTCTCGAACGAGGTGCGCAAGAAGGTCGTCGCCGGCAAGGGCAACGTCACCGACGCCCAGATCAAGGCCTACTACGACAAGAACAAGCAGAAGTTCGCTCAACCCGAGCGGCGCGACCTGGCCGTCGTGCTGACGAAGTCGAAGAGCAAGGCCGAGCAGGCGCAGCAGGCGATCGAGTCGGGCGACTCGTTCTCGAAGGTGGCGAAGAAGTACTCGATCGACGAGGCTTCGAAGGCCCAGGGCGGCAAGCTCCCCGGCATCGGCAAGGGTCAGCTCGAGCAGGAGCTCGACGAGGCCGTGTTCGAGGCCAAGCCGGACGAGCTCAAGGGCCCGATCAAGACCCAGTTCGGCTACGAGGTCTTCGAGGTCACGAAGATCACGCCGGCCTCGCAGCAGACGCTGCCCCAGGCCAAGGAGACGATCAAGGCGACGATCAAGGCCGATCGCGAGAAGGCCGCACTCGATGCCTTCGTCAAGGGGTTCCGGACCAAGTACAAGGAACAGACGAACTGCGCCGAGGGGTTCGTCGTCTCCGAGTGCAAGGGCGGCCCGCCGCCACCCAAGGAGCCCGCCCAGCAACAGGCGCCGCAGCAGCAGGCGCCGCCGCCCGAAGAGAGGAAGTAGCCCGCTGTGGAGGGCGCCGGCACGGCGGCCGGCGCGCTGCTCCGCCTCGACGAGATCACGCGTCGCCTGCGCCGCGAGTGCCCGTGGGACCGCCAGCAGGACGAGCGCTCGATCGTGCCGCACACGGTCGAGGAGGCCTACGAGCTCGCCGACGCCGCCCACTCGGGCGATGACCGCCGGCTGCTCGACGAGCTCGGCGACGTGCTGTTCCAGGTCCACTTCCTGTCGCTGCTGCTCGAGGAGCGCGGGGGCGGCGACCTGGCGGCGGTCGCCGAGCACTGCCGCCAGAAGCTGATCCGCCGCCACCCGCACGTGTTCGCCGAGGTCGAGGTCTCGGACGCGGCCGACGTGCTTCGCAACTGGGACGAGATCAAGCGCGGCGAGGAGGGCCGCGCCGAGGGGATCTTCGGCGAGGTCCCCGAGAACCTCCCGGCGCTGCTTTACGCGCGCAAGGTGCAGCGTCGCGCCTCGAGCGCCGGGGCCGCGGCGTTCTCCGCCGGCGAGCCGCTGAAGCGCCTCGCCGGCGAGCGTGACCGTCTGGCGGCCGCCTCAGGGCGCGAGCAGCGCTTCGAGGCGGCCGGTGACCTCCTCTTCGCCGCGGTCGCGGCGGCGCGCGAGCTCGGCGTCGATCCGGAGCTCGCGCTGCGGGCGGCAGCGGATAGATTCCGCCGCCGAACCGAGGCTGATGCTTGATCGAGGAGGAGACGGCCAGTGAGTGCAATCGAGCTCGTGCACGCCCGCCAGGTGATCGACTCGCGCGGCAACCCGACCGTCGAGGTCGACGTGGCGCTCGCATCCGGCGCGACCGGCCGCGCGGCCGTGCCCTCCGGCGCCTCCACCGGGGAGGCCGAGGCGGTCGAGCTGCGCGACGGTGGGAGCGCCTACGCGGGTAAGGGCGTCAGCGGCGCGGTCGCGAACGCCAACGGTCCGCTCGCCGAGGCGGTGAAGGGCATCGACGCCGCCGACCAGGCGCGCGTCGATCGCGCGATGATCGACCTCGACGGCACGCCGAACAAGGGCCGCCTCGGCGCCAACGCGATCCTCGGCGTCTCGCTCGCCGCCGCCAAGGCCGCCGCGATCGAGGCGGGCATGCCGCTTTGGCGTTACCTCGGCGGCGAGGGCGCGCACGTACTGCCGGTCCCGATGATGAACGTGCTGAACGGGGGCGTGCACGCCGACAACAAGGTCGACTTCCAGGAGTTCATGATCGTGCCGGTCGGCGCGCCGACCTTCAGCGAGGCGATGCGCCAGGGGATCGAGGTCTTCCAGGCGCTCAAGAGGCTGCTGTCTGAGCGCGGCCTCGGCACGGGCGGTGGCGACGAGGGCGGCTTCGCGCCTGACCTCGAATCCAACGAGGCGGCGCTCGAGGTGCTGACCGCGGGGATAGAGGCGGCCGGTTACCGCCCCGGCGAGGACCTCGCGATCGCGCTCGACCCAGCCACCAGCGAGATCTTCGAGGACGGCTCCTACCGCCTCGAGCACGAGGGGCGCAGCCTGTCGGCCGCAGAGCTCGCCGACTACTGGGCGGACCTCGCCGCCCGCTACCCGATCGTCTCGATCGAGGACGGCATGGACGAGGAGGACTGGGACGGCTGGAGGGCCCTCACCAAGCGCCTCGGCGAGCGCGTGCAGCTCGTCGGCGACGACTTGTTCGTCACGAACAGCGAGCGTCTGCGCCGCGGCATCGAGCTCGGCGTCGCCAACTCGATCCTCGTCAAGGTCAACCAGATCGGCACGCTCACCGAGACGCTAGACGCGATCAAGACCGCCCGCGACGCCGGCTACACCGCCGTCATGTCACACCGCAGCGGCGAGACCGAGGACACGACGATCGCCGACCTCGCGGTCGCGACGGGCTGTGGCCAGATCAAGACCGGCGCGCCGTCGCGCTCGGACCGCGTCGCGAAGTACAACCAGCTGCTGCGGATCGAGGAGGCGCTCGGCGCCGACGCCAGCTATCCGGGGCGCTCGGTCTTCCGCTCGCAGTAGCAGGAGCCGGGCGCGCGGGGGCGAAACGCTCCGCGATGGCAAGCGTCGCGACACGTCCGCGGGCAGCCCGCACCCCGATCCGCTGGGACAAGGTCGGTCGCCTCGCCCTGTTGGCGGTGCTCGGGGTGATCGTGCTGCTCTACATCGCGCCGACGCGCCACTACCTCGAGCAGCGCGAGACCGCTCAGGCACACCGGCAGGAGCTCGAGCGCCTCGAGCGCGAGCGCGCGCGCCTGCGGGCGCGCCTCGATGTCCTCCGCCGCCCTGACTCGCTCGAGCGCGAGGCGCGCAAGCTCGGCATGGTCAGGCGCGGTGAGCGCGCCTTCGTGATCCAGAACGTCCCACCCTCGTAGCCCGCGCCGCTACCGTCGGGGCCGTGTCCTACGCGCTCGAGAACGCGCTCTTCCAGTGGGAGGAGGGCGAGCGGCGGCTGCGCGACCTCGAGCCACGCGAGCGGATCGCGCTCGAGCGCGCGGTCTTCGCCGTGACCGACGAGCTCAGGCGCCGGCTCGGCTCCGCCTTCAGCGTCGGCGAGCTCGCCGACCTCTACGCCACCGATCCCGATTGGGCCACCGCGCTCGCGCAGCGCTACTCGCCCGCGACCGACAGCGCCTGGGCTGTCGACGCGGCGTTCAACCGCTACGCGCGCGAGGCGGTCGACTTCGCCGGCGGGCGCGCCCGCGACCCGCTCTAGGCGTCGAAGTCGTCCGGGTCGAGGACGGCTGCCTCCTCGTCCTCGGCAGGACCGGGCGCGGGCCCCGGAGCCGCGGCGGCGCTCGCGCCGTCGGAGTCCTCGGTCGGCTCTTCGCCGGCGCGGCGGATCACGATCTGGTCGGGCTCGACGGTCACGCTGACCGGTCGGTGCCCCGTCCAGTGCTCGGCATAGACCGGGTTGTCCTGAACGGCGGGATCGAGCCACAGCCCGTAGCCTTCCTCGCCGTGGTCGAAGGTGCCCTCGAGCGGGG
>JACCXP010000327.1 GCA_013696905.1 Thermoleophilaceae bacterium | reverse complement strand
CGGGCGACGAGCCCGTCGCGATCACGTCCGCCGCGCGCCATCCGGTGCACGGACGCGCCTACGGCCCTGCTTCGACGGCCGACATCTTCACCCCGGAGCAGTACGCCAGGCGCGCCCGCCAAGTGGTAGACGAGCTCGGCTTCACAGCGCTCAAGTTCGACCTCGACGTGCCCACGGCCTACACGCTCGACACCCACTCGGGCACGCTGCCCCATGGAGAGATCAAGTACATGGCCTCGCTCGTCCAGGCGGTGCGCGAGGCCGTCGATGACCGGGCCGACATCGCGTTTGACTGCCACTGGCGCTACAACGTCTCGGACGCCCAGCGCCTCTGCTACGAGCTCGAGCCGTACGGCCTGATGTGGCTCGAGGACCCGGTGCCGCCGGAGAACGTCGCCGCCATGCGCCGCGTCGCCGAGAGCACGAAGACGCCAATCTGCTCGGGCGAGAACCTCTACATGCGCTACGGCTTCCGCGAGGCGCTCGAGACCGGCGCGCTCGACATCGCCGCGCCCGACCTCCAGAAGACGGGTGGCCTGCTCGAGGGCCGCCGGATCGCGGATCTCGCCGACACGCACTACACGGCGCTCGCACCCCACTGCATCGCGAGCCCGATCGGCACGATCGGCGCGGCGCATGTGTGCGCGGCCGTGCCGAACTTCCTCGCGCTCGAGTGGCACGGCATGAGCGTGCCGTTCTGGGACGAGATAGCGACGGGCTTCGAGGGCCCCGTGATCGAGGCCGGCTACATCACCGTGCCGACAGGCCCGGGCCTCGGGGTGGACCTCGACGAGGAGGTCGCGCGCCGCTATGCGAAGCCGGGCGAGCCCTTCTTCGAGGACTAGGCCGTTCCCCCCCGTCGCTTCTAACTGAGCATTCTGTCCTGCCTCGCCCGTAGCTTGGTCGCTCGGATGGCGACGACGGCGAAGTCGTGGAGCAAGGCCCAAGCGGCCTGTCCACGCCGAGAGCACGCGGGGGCGCGGGTCCGTTTCGACGGCCACTACGGCAAGCCGGGCCACCGTCGACAGCTTTACCGCTGCCTGCCCGCCAACGGCGACAGGCCGCATCGCTTCACCGAACTGCTGCCGCGCGAGGAGGCCTGGCACGACGCTTGCGAGAACTGCGAGCGCCCGGTGCACCTGCACGAGGGGCCGCACGCCGCTCGCCGCTACCAGTTTGTCGCCCGCGGGATCGCCGAGGCGCTGGTCGCGGTGGGGGCCGGGGCGAGCTACCGCCAGGCGGGTCTGGCCGCGCGCGAGCGAGCGCGGCGGTGGCGGATCGACCCCGCGACGGGTGAGCCGCGCATGACCCGCCACGGCCAGCTGGTGGGCGACTGGGTCGAGGTCTTCGCGCCGGTCGTCTTCGAGCCCCACCGCCCCTGCGCCTGGCCAACGACCGGGTCGCTGCTGCTCGACGACCTGCCCTTCTCGGTGCGCGACCCCGACACCGGCCGCTTCCGGATCGCTTTTCGGGTCTTCTGCGCGGCCGGCTTTGAGCGCGGCCGCCCAAAGCTCTGGCGAGTCGAGGCCTTCCCCGACGCGTCGCAGGCCAACTGGGAGGCGTTCCTGCGCGCGTTGGAGGGTGCTCCGTCGCGGGTGGTCTGCGACAACCACTACGGGCTCAACGGGGCGGTGCGCGCCGCCTTCCCCACGTCCGAGCTCTACCTCTGCGAGTGGCATCTGCGCCACGCGCTTGAGCGGCTGATGGCCAAGATCCGACAGAGCGATGAGCACCGAGGCGCGATCGACGCGCTGCTGCCGCGGGTCGAGGCCGCCTTCACCGGGCCGGCGTTCTGGGAGCCGTTCGTCCGCGACGCTCACGCCGCGGACATCCCGCGCCTCTCGGACTGGCTGGAAGGCGCCGGTCGCATCGTCGAGGACCAGTTCCGCCGCCGCGGCCCCCGCGGCCTGCGCCCGACCGAGACGCCACTCTCGACCTCGCCCATGGACGGCCTCATCGCGCCGATCCGCGACGCGCTCCAGCCCCGCCGCTACGGCCTCAGGAACCGCGAACGGACGAACCGACTGCTGCTGCTGATGCAGATGCACGGGAACCGGCAAGCGGACCCGCTCGCCTACGCCAAGGGCATCCGGGCGTGGCTCGAGGCCAACGGCGGTCGCCCTCGTCTCGCTCGTCGCGCGGTCACCGACCCCAGCGGGCAGTCCTCACTGCGCTGACCGCCTCGGCTCACTCAGAACGCTCTACGAGAAGCGACGGGGGGGGCCGTTCTAAGATCGAGCGACCGTGCCGATCGTATATACGGGTCCGGTTTGCGCCAGACGGGGCTGTCGCTACCCGCAGTGGAAGGACGGCCTCTGCGGCCGATGCTGGCGACTGGCGCACATG
>JACCXP010000301.1 GCA_013696905.1 Thermoleophilaceae bacterium | reverse complement strand
GGCAGAGCCAGTCGATCGACCCATCGCGGGCAACCAGCGCCACCGTGCGCCCGTCGCCGACCGCGGCGTAGTCGCGGATCGCCTTGTAGCCGTATCCGGCCGATCGGCCCGGGTGCTTCTCCGTGCGCGTCATGCAAGCGAGTACGCCGCCGATAGACGGCGCGGCCGACATCGTCGCCGACCGCGACGCGGCAGGACTAGCGGACGCGGTCCTCGGAAGGTACGCGTCCGGAGTAGGCGCTCGACAGGCGCGCGAGGGCAAGGGCGCCAAGGTGATCAAGCGCCGCGCCTACGGACTGCCCACCTTCTAGGGCCTCCGGTCGCGAGTTCTCCTAGGCCGTGATTGATGGGATCACGCGGCGCCCCCCGCTCGATCGGCGAGAACCCACTTTTCAACTGGCCTTGACAGTCGTAGCGATCTCTTCACCGGCTCTGAGCACCGCCTCTCCCCGGGTCCGGCGCTCGACGCGATGGCCAGCGCTGCCATTTCAGGCGGGCTCGCCGCCGCGAAGTGGGAGGGGGAAGGACTGATCGTGACGGCGGCGTGGCCAACGCCACAGGCTCAAGGAGGTGCTGGCCAATTCGGTGAGCCCAGCGATCCCGTCGAGATAGCCGCGCGCGGGCGGGCGGCTTACGATGCTCCGTCCCGCGGTTGCGCGGCGGTGTCGTGCCACACTGAGACAGGTCTGGCATGAGGCGAATCGTTGCTCACGCTCACTACTTCCCGACCAGTGCCTTGATGCCCTCCGAGCTGGCGATGACACCTTGACGGACGTGGCGCGGAACTTGAGGCCGGAAACGAGACCTGGTTCGAGGTCTAGCGCCCGGGGATCTACGAGGGCCAGTGCTCGGAGCTGTGCGGGGAGAACCACGCCCAGATGCGCCCGCGTGCGCGCCGTGCCGGTGGCGGAGTACCGCGCCTGGGCCCAGCGCCAGGCGGCTGGGATCGCCGAGTCCCAGCGCCTGCTGGCGCTTACGCGCGAAGCCCAGGAGAAGAGCCAGTGAGCGAGACGCTCGCCACGCCGCCCCAGACGAACGAGGCCGACGGCCGCGCGCCGCTCGCCCGGCCCGAGATCGTGCTGCACGGGATCCGCGAGCGCCCGAGCGGCTGGCTCGCGTGGCTGACCACGACCGACCACAAGCGGATCGGCCTGATGTACCTGTTCGCCACGTTCATCTTCTTCATCCTCGGCGGCGTCGAGGCGCTGCTGATCCGCCTGCAGCTCGCGTGGTCGAACAACACCCTGATCGACGGCACGACCTACAACGGCCTGGTCGCGCTGCACGGCACGACGATGGTCTTCCTGTTCGTGGTCCCGATCCTCGCCGGCTTTGGCAACTACCTCGTGCCGCTGATGATCGGCGCGCGCGACATGGCCTTCCCGAAGCTGAACGCGCTGTCGTTCTGGCTGCTGCTGTTCGGCGGGATCGCCTTTTACGTGTCGCTCTTCTTCGAGCCCCCGGCCGCCGGCTGGACCTCCTACGCGCCGCTCTCGGACGACGCCTACCTGCCCGGCACGGGGATCGACTCGTGGATCATCCTGATCCACCTGACCGGCCTGTCGTCGCTCGTGGGGGCGATCAACTTCGTCGCGACGATCCACAACATGCGCGCGCGCGGAATGGGCTTCGGGCGCATGCCTCTGTTCGTGTGGACGATCCTGATCTACTCCTACCTGCTGATCCTGGCGCTGCCTTCGGTGGCCGCCGCCGTCACGATGCTGCTGACGGACCGCAACTTCGGCACGGGCTTCTTCGACGTCACCCGCGGCGGCGATCCGGTGCTGTGGCAGCACCTGTTCTGGTTCTTCGGCCACCCCGAGGTCTACATCATGGTCCTGCCGGCGATGGGCATGATCTCCGAGATCCTGCCGGTGTTCGCGCGCAAGCCGATCTTCGGCTACAAGGCGATCGCGGCGTCGACCGCGGCCATCGGCTTCCTCAGCATGTTGGTGTGGGCGCACCACATGTTCACGACGCCGACCGCGACCGTCGTGCTCGCGTTCTTCATGCTGTCGTCGTTCGTCATCGCGGTGCCGACGGGCATCAAGATCTTCAACTGGATCGCGACGCTGTGGGCGGGGTCGATCACGTTCGCTACGCCCCTGCTCTATGCGGTCGGGTTCGTCGGGCTGTTCGTGATCGGCGGGATCTCGGGCGTGATGATGGCGATCTTCCCGGTCGACTGGCAGCTGCACGACACCTACTTCATCGTCGCTCACCTGCACTACGTGCTCTTCGGCGGCAGCGTGTTCGGGATCTTCGCCGGGCTCTACTACTGGTATCCGAAGATGTCCGGGCGGATGTATTCCGAGGCGCTCGGGAAGCTGTCCTTCTGGGTCATGTTCGTCGGCTTCAACCTGACGTTCCTGGTGCAGCACTCGGCCGGGCTGTCGGGCATGCCGCGGCGGATCTACTACTACCCGGAGAGCGCCGGCTGGGAGGGCTACAACATCGCCTCGACGATCGGCTCGTACCTGCTCGGGATCGGCGTGCTCATCACCGCCTACAACCTCGTCCGCAACCTCAAGAAGGGGCGCCGGGCGGGCAACGACCCCTGGCACGCGAACACGCTCGAGTGGTTCACGCAGTCACCGCCGCCGGAGAACAACTTCGACGTCGTGCCACGCATCCGCAGCGTCGAGCCGATGAAGGACATCCGCCGCGAGGTGGCGGAGCGCACGGGCCGTCCGGCCGGCTCGATCGCGCAGCCGGTCGCCTAGGTGTCGAGCGCGCCCTCCCCCGGCTTCAGGC
>JACCXP010000292.1 GCA_013696905.1 Thermoleophilaceae bacterium | reverse complement strand
AGTTGGGCGTCCGAGCGGGTGAAGATCGCCGACCGATACTGGGTGCCTCGATCGTTGCCCTGGCGCATCCCCTGCGTCGGGTCGTGCCCCTCCCAGAAGAGCTGGAGCACGCGCTCGTACGAGATCTTGGCCGGGTCGAAGACGACCAGCACGACCTCGGTGTGCCCGGTGCGCCCGCTGCAGGTCTCCTCGTAGCTCGGGTTCGGGGTGGACCCGCCCGCGTAGCCGACCGCGGTGGTGTAGACGCCCTCGACGTCCCAGAACGAACGCTCCGGGCCCCAGAAGCAGCCCATCCCGAGCACCGCCATCTCCATGCCCTCGGGGAACGGCGGCGCAAGCGCCGTGCCCTTCACGAAGTGGCGCTCGGGCACGCGCATTGGCTGGTCGCGGCCGGGAAGCGCCTTTTCCGGCGCCGGGACCGTCTTCTGTTTTCCGAACAAGCGCATACCTGCCTCCAAGGGTCGTTCGCCTCAAGGGTAGTCAGGCCCCACCGGCCGGGTCGGCGGCTCGAGGAGGACCGCCCACGGGATTCTCCCAGTGGATCTCGTGGAACCGAGCAAAGTCCGTGTCGGCAGAGCACACGGTCAAGCCGTGCTCGAGGGCAAGTGCCGCGAGCTGGGCGTCGGGCACGAGGTTGCCGCGAATCTCGTGGCGCCTGACGAGCTCGCCGAGCAGGTCGGGATGCCGGACGCCGGGGGCGGGGATCCACGCAACGTCGCTGGCCAGCCAATCCGACACTCGCGCCCACGCTTGGACGGGCGTCAGGGGTTCGGCGAAGACTCGCGGATGCGTGGCAAGCCTGAGGAACGCACCGAGCGTCTGCCAGGGCAGGCCGACCCGGCGGGCGCCGTTGAGGCGTTCGGTCAGCCATGCCTTGGCCGCGGCGTGAAATGAGTTCGTCTCGTCAGTCGCAAAGAGCAGCAGGTTCGCGTCGACGAGCATCAGCGGGCAGCGGGGCCGTCAGCGGTCTCGATCGCCTCCCAGACGTTGGCGAGGTCGGTCCGCGCGCCCATGCTGTGGGTCTTCTGCTCGAAGCGTTCGCGCGGCTGCCTCGAAGCCAGGCCGCGCCGGACAAGCTCATTGACCGCATCGCTGACCCCCAGGCCGTGCTCGCTGCGCATGCTCTCGACAGCGCTTGCGACATCGTCCGCAAGCGTCAGCGTGGTCCGCATGCGGTAAGCGTAGCATCAAGATGCGCGATGCGGCGCACCGGAGCCCCAGCTCTGGGACAACGCGGATCGGCCTCGAACATGGCGCCGCCCCTCGATACGGACCGAGCAGCTATTCCTCCGGGCTTGGTGAGCTCCCGTTACCGTCGTCGACCGGTGCATCGACGTCGATTGCCATGCCGTCTACATCCGGCGGCGTGCCGTCACCCTCGATCGCATCGTCCTCGATCACCGCAGCCCCCGCCGCCTCCTGCGCCACCAACGCCACCGCGCTGACGCGGTCGTCCTCGCGCAGGTTCATGACGCGTACGCCCTGCGAGCCGCGGCCGTAGCGCGAGATGCCGCGCACGCTCGTGCGCTGGACCATCCCCTGCTGGGAGATGAAGACGAGGTCGTGGTGCTCGCGCACGATCAGAGCGCCCGCGAGGCCGCCCTTCTTCTCGGTCAGCTTGATCGTCTGCACGCCCATCCCACCGCGATGCTTCACCGGGTACTCCGCGATCGCGGTGCGCTTGCCGTAGCCGTTCTCGGTAACCACGAGCAGCTCCGTGTCGTCGCGCGCGATGTCCATCACGAGCAGCCGGTCGTCGCCGCGCTTGACGTTCATGCCGCGTACCCCGCTCGTGTCACGGCCCATCGGCCGCGCCTCCGACTCGTGGAATCGCATCGCCTGCCCAGAGCGCGAGATCATGATCACGTCGTCGTCGCCGCTCGTGCGCCTGACCGACACCAGCTCGTCGTCGTCGTGGATGTTGATCGCGATGATGCCGTCTGCCTTGATCGGGGTGTTGTAGGACCCGAACTCGGTCTTCTTGACGATCCCGCTCTTGGTCGCGAAGACGAGGTAGCGCCCCTCCGAGAAGTCGCGTGTGGCGAGCACCGCACGCACGTACTCGCCCTCGCGCAGCGGCAGCAGGTTGACGAGCGCGCGGCCCTTGGCGGTGCGCGACGCCTCCGGCAGCTCGTAGACCTTCTGGCGGTAGACCTTGCCGCGGTTCGTGAAGAACAGCAGGTAGTCGTGCGTGGAGGAGACGAAGAGGTGCTCGATGTAGTCGTCGTCCTTCATGTCCATCCCCATCACGCCGATACCGCCGCGCTTCTGCTGGCGATAGGTCGCGAGCGGAAGCGACTTGATGTAGCCCGAGCGCGTGATCGAGATCACCATCTGCTGGTCGGCGATCAGGTCCTCGATGTCGACGTCGTCCTCGGACGCCGTGATCTCGGTGCGCCGGTCGTCGCCGTAGGTCTCCCTGATCTCCGAGAGCTCCTCCTTGATGATCGACATCACGCGCGCCTCGTCGCCGAGGATGTCGCGCAGCTCGCGGATCCGCTCGACGAGGTCGGCGTGCTCCTGGCGGATCTTGTCGGCCTCCAGGGCAGTCAGGCGCTGGAGGCGCAGGTCGAGGATCGCCTGGGCCTGCTCGCGCGAGAGCTCGAAGCGCTCGATCAACCCCTCGCGCGCTGTGTCGGGGTCGCGGGAGGCGCGGATCAGCTCGATCACGGCGTCGAGGTCCGACATCGCGATCAGCAGGCCCTCGAGGATGTGTGCCCGCGCCTCCGCCCGGCGCAGCTCGTACTTCGTGCGCCGCACGACGACCTCGCGCTGGTGGTCGACGTAGTTGCGGATGATCGCCTCGAGCCCGAGCGTCCGCGGCACGTTGTCGACCAGCGCGACCATGTTCACGCCGAAGGTGGTCTGCATCGGCGTGTGCTTGTAGAGCTTGTTGAGCACGACCTTCGGGATCGCATCGCGCTTGAGCTCGATCACGATCCGGATGCCGGTGCGGTTGTCCGTCTCGTCGCGGACATCGGAGATCTCCGGGATCTTCTTGTCGATCGCCATCTCGGCGATCTTCTTGATCAGCCCCGAGCCGTCGTCGCGCCCGTCGTTCTTGGTCACCTGATAGGGCATCTCGGTGACGATGATCGCCTCCTTGCCCTGGCGCAGCGGCTCGACGTGGGCGCGCGCCCGGATCACGACGCGGCCGCGGCCCGTCTCGTAGGCGTCCTTGATCCCCTGGCGCCCGAGGATGATGCCGCCGGTGGGGAAGTCCGGGCCCTTCACGTGCGCCATCAGGCCTGCGGCGCCGATGTCCGGGTCGTCGATGTAGGCGATCACCGCGTCGATCGCCTCGCGCAGGTTGTGCGGTGGGATGTTGGTCGCCATGCCGACCGCGATCCCGGAAGACCCGTTGACGAGCAGGTTCGGGAAGCGGGCCGGCAGGACGTGCGGCTCCTGGCGTGAGTCGTCGTAGTTCGGCCCGAAGTCGACGGTGTCGGCGTCGATGTCGCGCATCATCTCGGTCGCGAGGCGCGCGAGACGGGCCTCGGTGTAGCGCATCGCGGCCGCCGGATCGGCGTCGATCGAGCCGAAGTTGCCCTGGCCGTCGATCAGCGGGTAGCGCTGCGCGAAGTCCTGCGCCAGGCGCACTAGCGTGTCGTAGATGGCCGAGTCGCCGTGCGGGTGGAAGTTGCCCATCACGCCACCGACGACGTTCGCGGACTTGCGGTAGGGCCGGTTCGGCTGCAGGCCCGACTCGTTCATCGCGAACAGCACGCGCCGGTGCACGGGCTTGAGGCCGTCGCGCACGTCGGGCAGGGCGCGCCCGACGATCACGCTCATCGCGTAATCGAGATACGACGAGCGCATCTCCTCCTCGAGCCCGCGCGGCTCGATCGACCCGCCGGTCAGCTGGTCGAAGCTCATCGACTCTCCCTATACGTCCAAGTTGGCGACATCTCTCGCGTTCGACTCGATGAACTCACGCCGCGGCTCCACCTTGTCGCCCATCAACATCGAGAAGATCAGGTCGGCGGCGGTCGCATCGTCCACGGTCACTTGCTGGAGCGTGCGCTTGCTGGCGTCCATCGTCGTCTCGTAGAGCTGGTCGGCGTTCATCTCGCCGAGCCCCTTGAAGCGCTGCATCGGCACGCCCTCCTTGGCGACGTCGAGGACGGCGCTGCGCAGGTCCTCGAACGAGAGCGCCTCGTCGGACTTCTTGCCGAGACTCACCTCGAACGGCGGTGTGCCGGCGAGCGCCGACAGCTCTCCGTGCACGCGCACGAAGTTGCGGTACTCCGACGACTCGAACAGCGTGCGCTTTATGCGATGGGTCGCCGCGGCGCCCGTCTTGCGCTCAACCGCTCGGACGACGATCTCGCCGCCGTCGC
The DNA here is from genome assembly GCA_013696905.1 of Thermoleophilaceae bacterium. GTDB lineage: Bacteria > Actinomycetota > Thermoleophilia > Solirubrobacterales > Thermoleophilaceae > JACCXP01. The sequence continues at coordinate 5,119 of JACCXP010000292.1, read as the reverse complement.
CCTCAAGCAGCTCGATCTCGTGCGGCTCGCCCTCGGGGGCCGGGCCCTCGAGCAGCGCGATCGCCTCGTCAGCGCTCTGCACGCCTTCGTCGAGTATCTGGCACTGCTCGAGGAAGGTGATCACGTCGTGGCCGAAGTCGGCCCGAAGCGCCGAGGCCCAACCCTCGTACTGCTTGATCAGGCGCCCGTACTTCTGCCACCGCGCCGCGGTGAGCTTGAACGAGCTTCCGCCGCCGCGGTCGCGCACCTCGATGCGCTCGAGCTTGTCGCGCAGCAGCACCTCCTCGAGCTCCGACTCGCGCTCGATGTAGAGCTCCTGGTTGCCGACCTTGACCTTGTAGAGCGGCGCCTTGGCCAGGTAGACGTAGCCGTGCTCGATCAGGTCGGGCATCTCGCGGAAGAGGAAGGTGAGGACGAGCGTGCGGATGTGGGCGCCGTCGACATCGGCGTCGCACATCACGATCACCTTGTGGTAGCGAGCCTTGGCGATGTCGAACTCCTCGCGGATGCCGGTGCCGATCGCCGTGATCAGCGCCTGGATCTCGCGGTTCTTGAGGACCGTGTCGATGCGGTTCTTCTCGGCGTTGATGATCTTGCCGCGCAGCGGCAGGACGGCCTGGGTGTGTCGGTCGCGTCCCTGCTTCGCGGAGCCGCCGGCCGAGTCGCCCTCGACTACGAACAGCTCCGCCAGCGACGGGTCCTTGACCGAGCAGTCGGCCAGCTTGCCGGGCAACGTCGAGGAGTCGAGCGCCGACTTGCGCCGGGTCAAGTCGCGCGCCTTGCGCGCGGCCTCGCGGGCGCGCTGCGCCTGGACAGCCTTGCCGACGATCTGGCTGGCGTCGCGCGGGTTCTCCTCGAGGTACTCGGAGAGGCAGCGGTTGACGGCCTGCTGCACAAACCCCTCGACCGGCGGGTTGCCGAGCTTGGTCTTGGTCTGTCCCTCGAACTGCGGATCCTGGACCTTGACGGAGATGATCGCGGTGAGCCCCTCGCGCACGTCCTCGCCGAGGAGGTTCTCCTCCTTCTCCTTGATCAGGTTCTTCTGCCGCGCGTAGGCGTTGATCGTGCGGGTCAGCGCAGAGCGGAAGCCGGACAGGTGCGAGCCGCCCTCGTGCGTGTTGATGTTGTTCGCGAACGAAAGCAGCGACTCCTGGTAGGAGTTGTTCCACTGCAGCGCCACCTCGACGTCGCCGACTGGCCCTGAGTCCTCGAAGTAGGCGATCTTCTGATGCAGCGGCTCACGCGTGCCCTGGCTGTGCAGGTAGTTGACGAAGTCGCGGATGCCGCCGTCGTACTTGAAAGCGACCTGCTGGCCCTCGCCGCGCTCGTCCTCGAACTCGATCGCGAGCCCGCGCGTGAGGAACGCCATCTCGCGGAAGCGCTGCTCGAGGACCGGGAACTCATAGTCGATCGAGTCGAATATCTCGAGGTCCGGCAGGAAGGTGATCCGCGTACCGCGCCGATCGGTCGGGGCTCCCTGGGCGAGCGGCGCCACCGGGGCGCCGCGCTCGTAGGCCTGCGTCCACTCATGGCCGTCGCGCCAGATCGTCAGGTCGAGACGCTCGGACAGCGCGTTGACGACGGATACGCCGACGCCGTGCAGCCCGCCCGAGACCTTGTAGCCACCGCCGTCGCCGAACTTGCCGCCGGCGTGCAGGACCGTCAGCACCACCTCCGCAGCCGGGCGGCCCTGCTTCTCGTGCATGTCGACCGGGATGCCGCGACCGTTGTCGGTCACGGTGACGGCGTTGTCCGGGTGGATCGTGACCTTGACCTGGTCGCACTCGCCGGCGAGGGCCTCGTCGACCGAGTTGTCGATGACCTCGTAGATCAGGTGATGGAGACCGCGCGTCCCGGTCGAGCCGATGTACATCCCTGGGCGCTTGCGAACCGCCTCGAGGCCCTCGAGCACGGTGATGTCCTGCGCCCCGTAGCTGTTGGATCCGTTGCTGTTGCTCTCAAAGGCTGGGTTCGCCAAACTTGCCTTTCGTAGTTCTTCGTCCTTGACACAACAACACCCCGACTCGGTCTACTTCGACGCGCGTCGGGGTGGTCATTCAGACCTATAGAAGATTAGCAGACAGACCCCTCGGGTTCCGCGCTTATCTGGCACTAAAGGCCAGCAAACGGGCGTAAACCTGGCTCGCGGAGTAACGGGAGTTGTCACTTCGGAACAATTCCGCGCGAGTCGAAGCGAAGCTGCACCAACGGGCGCGCGGCGGGGCCGTCGGCGATGGCGCCGTTGAGCCGTGCGAGCAGGTCCTCCGAGAGCAGCCCGAGCTCTTGCGCCCAGACCGCCGAGCGGCAGGAGATCGTCACGACGCCGGCGTGCTCGACCACCGGCCACGCCTCCACGGCGACCTGTGGTCCAGCGACCTCGAGCCAGCAGCCCTGCACGCTCGCGAGCGTGCTCGCCGGCGCGGCGTCGCTCGCAAACTCGGCGAGCGCCACCGCCAGCGGCCGCGGTCCGAGCCGCCTCATGCGAGCAGCTCCGTGGCGAGCGCCCCCAGCGAGGACACCGGGACACGCTCCGCGTCGGTAGCGGTGACGACGACCTGGCCGCCCTCGCCGAGCAGCGCGCCGAGGCGCTCGCGGCGCTCCGAGTCGAGCTCCGACATGACGTCGTCGAGAAGCATCAGTGGCGAGCGGTCGATCTCGGCCAGCGCATCGCGCTCGGCCAGCAGGAGCGCGAGCAGGGCCACGCGCTGCTGCCCCTGAGATCCGAACGCCCGCAGTGGTCGGCCGTCGTGGCTGAGCGCGAGGTCGTCGCGGTGCGGTCCGTGGCCGCTGAACCCGCGCGCGAGGTCCGTCGCCCGGCGCGCCTCGAGCTCCGCGCGAAGGCCCTCGCCGTCTGTGGCCCGAGAGCGACGGCGGTAGGTCACCTCGGCCGACTGCGGCAGCCCGAGCTCTCGTGCGCGCGCCGCGAAGCTCTCTGCGATCGCCGCGACCGCCTGCTCGCGATCGCTCATGAGCTGGGCGCCGTGGCGAGCGAGCTCGGCGTCCCACGGGTCGAGCAGCTCGGCCGCGACGATCCCGGCTCGCACGCGGGCGAGCAGCGCATTGCGCTGCGCGAGCGCTCGCGCATAGGACGCGCGCGTCGGCGCACGTCCTGGCCACAGGGCGGTTACGAGCTGGTCGAGGTGCGCGCGGCGAGCTGACGGCGCGCCGCGAACGAGCTCCAGACGCTCCGGCATGAACACGCTGACGAGCGGACGGGCGGTCGAGTTAGCGAGCCCCTCGACCAGAGCACCGTCGACGCGCAGGCGCTTCGTCTCCCCCGGCTCGAAGCCTGCCTCGAGCAGATGTGCGCCGGCCTCGTCCTCCGTCTCGAGCGCGACGCGCGTCACCGAGCCACCATGACGGACCATCTCGCGCTCGTTCGACGTCCGGCAAGATCGGCCGGTGAGGCCGAAGTAGATCGCCTCGAGCAGATTTGTCTTGCCGGCGCCGTTGGGGCCGCTGATCACGGTGACGCCCGCAGCGAGATCCAGCCGGGCGCGCTCGTAGTTGCGGAAGTCCCGCAGCTGGACGCGGCGGACCGTGACCGGTCGCGCCACCGACTACACGTTCAGCCTGATCGGCATGATCAGGTATAGGAACCCGCCGTCGTCGCCGGACTGGATCAACCCCGGGCGCAGTGGACTGATCAGCTTGAGGACGATCTCCTGCGACTCAGCGCTCTCGAGGCCGTCGCGGAGGAACTCTGGGTTGAAGCCGATCTCGATCGCCTCGCCCTGGAAGGGAACCGGCAGTGACTCGCGTGCCTCCCCTACGTCAGGGGTCTGCGCCGATATCTCGAGGCTGCCCTCGGCGAACCTCAGCCGTAGTGGCGCGTTCTTCTGGGCGAGCAGCGAGATGCGGCGCGTGACCTCGAACAGCTCTGCGCCGTTGAGGCGCAGCTCGTGCTCGTAGCTCTCCGGGAGCAGCTGGCGGTAGTTGGGAAATCGACCCTCGACCAGTCGGGAGGAGAGCACGACGTCGGCGACGGTGAACACGACCTGGTTCTGCAGGGCGGCGATGGCGATGCTCTCGGCGGCGCCGCCTGTGGCGATACGGCTCAGCTCCTGCAGGGCGCGCGCCGGCACGTTGGCCTCGAGCTCTCCCTCCACCGGCGCCTCGAGGTTGGTCTCCTTGACGCTCAAGCGATAGGAGTCCGTCGCCACCATCCGCAGCTCGCTGGCGGAGGCGTTCACGAGCACGCCGGTCAGGTGCGGCCGGGTCTCGTCACGTGACGCCGAGCGTGCGACGCGGTTGACGGTGTCCACGAAGGCGCGCGCCGGCACGGTCATCGCCTGCGCGCCCTCAGCCGTCGGCAGCGACGGAAAGTCGTCGGCGGGAAGCGTGCGGAGATGGAAGCGCGAGGGACCGCAGACAAGCTCCACGTCCTGCTCGCTCGAGCGGTACTCGACGGAGAGCTCGTCGCGCGGGAGTGAGCGCACCACGTCTAGTAGCAACCGCGCCGGCAGCACAGCTCGCCCAGCGCGCTCGACCGCCGCCTCGCCACGGATGCGCACGCCGAGCTCCATGTCGGTGGCCTGAAGCTCGAGGCCGGCTCCTTCCTCGGCCTCGACCAGCACGCCGGAGAGCGTTTGGATAGCGCTGCGCGTCGAGACGCAGCGCACGGCGATCGCAAGCCGGGCCATGAACTGCTCCCTCGAGACAGAGAACTTCATTGCTTCCTCTTAGGGGTAATAGGGCTTGTCAAGAACTCCTCTTCGCTCGTGCTCTGGCTCCGGCTGGTCAATCGGGCCTGTGGAGAGCCTCGGCAGAAGCTGTCGAGTTTCTCACGCCTGGCGGTCGTGATTGTTGTGTCCGAGCCGGTTTGTGAGGGCCTTGACGGTAGCCTGGGTCTCCGCGTCCTTCGCCAGCCGGTCGCTGACGCGCCGATGGGCGTACAGGATCGTCGAGTGATTGCGACCGGCGAACTCGCGCCCGAGCGCCGGCAGGCTCTCCTCGGTGAGCTCTCGGGCGAGGAACATGGCCACCTGGCGGGCGAGCGCCACCCGAGGTCGGCGGTCGGGGGAGAGCAGCTCCTCGCGTGTCAGCCCAAAGCTCGCGGCGGTGGTCGACTGGATCTGCTCGACGGGGCTCTCCCGCGCCTCGGGCGCGGGGTAGAGGC
>JACCXP010000204.1 GCA_013696905.1 Thermoleophilaceae bacterium | reverse complement strand
CGGGCGCGCGCGGGGAGGCGCTCGAGCAGTACGTCAAGCGCCTGCGCGACCTCGAGGCGATCGCCGTGCGCGACCCGGGCGTCGAGAAGGTGTACGCGATGCAGGCCGGGCGCGAGCTGCGCGTGATCGTGAAGCCCGAGCACGTCGACGACGACGCGGCCGCGCTGATCTCCCACAAGATCGCCCGGGCGCTCGAGAACGAGCTCGAGTACCCGGGTCAGATCAAGGTCACCGTCATCCGCGAGAGCCGCGCGGTCGACATCGCGAAGTAGGCCCTCTTGGACGACGCGGCCGAGGCCTGGCCTGTGGCTCGGTGACGCTGGCGGCTCCGGGGAACTCGAGGGCCTGGGCGACACCGGCGGGCTCAGCGGCCTCGCCGACGCGCTGCCCTCGCTCGACTCCGGCGGCGGCGGGGGCGGCGGAGGCGCCTAGCTCCGTCTGGGCTCAGGCGGCTTCGCTACATCCAACGGCGCACCCGCCCCCGGTAGCGCCGGTACTCGTCGCCGAAGCGCCGCTCGAGGTAGCGCTCCTCGCGGTCGATCACGCCGCGACGCATGACGAGCAGCGCGAACGGCAGCAAGAGCGCCGCCCACAGGGCGTTGGCCAGCAGCGTCACCCCGGAGTAGACCAGCGTCATCGCGAGATAGGCCGGGTTGCGGCTGCGCCTGAACGGGCCGTGAGTGACCAGCCGCGTGACCGGCTCGCGGACGTCGATCGCGGTTCCTGCACGGTTGAGCGTCGCGACGAACCAGGCCATCAACGAGACCCCGGCGCCCAGCAGCGGCCATCCGAGCGCGCGCGCGAGCGCCGCCGGGACGAGCGCGACCGGCGCCAGCCGGTCAAGCGCCAGGCCCGCCAGCAACGGCAGCGCGAAGATCAGCGGCGGAAGCGCGATCACGCCCGCGTTGTCCTCTTGTTCCTCGTCGGGGCTCACATCGCCTCCCTTCTCGGCCCGGGCGATCCACCCGCCGCCGTTCTATCTTTCGCAGGGTGAAGCGATACCACCTCACGACCTTCGGCTGTCAGATGAACGAGCACGACTCGGAGCGGATGAAGGGCATGCTCGAGTCGCTCGGGTACGCGGAGGTGCCGACGCGCGAGGACGCCGACCTGATTCTCTTCAACACCTGCTCGATCCGCGAGCGGGCCGACAACCGCCTCCTTGGCCACCTCGGGGAGGCGAAGCGCCTCAAGGCGGAGAGCCCGCAGCGTGTCGTGGGGGTGGGCGGATGCTGGTCGCAGTCGATGAAGGAGAGGGTCTTCGAGCAGTTCCCGTTCGTCGACGTCGCGTTCGGCCCCGGCCAGATCCCGAAGCTCGCCGAGTTCCTCACCAGCGACTCGCTGACGGCACAGGGGTACTTCGAGTTCGAGAGCTTTCCGGGCCACCTGCCGATGAAGCGCGCGCGCGAGTTCCAGGCGTGGCTTCAGGTCTCCGTCGGCTGCAACTCCGTCTGCTCCTACTGCATCGTGCCCTCGACGCGTGGGCGCGAGGTCAGCCGCCACCCAGCCGAGCTGATCGCCGAGGTCGAGCGCCTGGCCGCCGAGGGCGTGCGCGAGGTCACGCTGCTCGGCCAGAACGTCAACTCTTACGGGCGCGACCTGCCGCGAGGCGCCAAGGCGACGTTCGCGGAGCTGCTCGCACGGGTCGACGCCGTTGAGGGGATCGAGCGCGTCCGCTACACGAGCCCCCATCCGAAGGACATGCGCGAGGACGTCGTGCGCGCACACGTCGAGCTGCCGAGCCTGTGTGAGCACATCCACCTGCCGTTGCAGTCGGGCTCGAGTCGCGTGCTCAAGGCGATGAAGCGCACCTACGACCGCGAGCGCTACCTCGATCGGGTGGCGATGATCCGTGAGCACGTCCCCGACTGCGCTCTCTCGACCGACATCATCGTCGGCTTCCCCGGGGAGACCGAGGCCGAGTTCTCAGAGACGCTCGAGGTCGCCGAGCAGGTGCGCTACGACTCGGCCTTCACTTTCGTCTTCTCGCCACGGCGCGGGACGGCGGCGGCCGACTACGGCGACCAGCTCCCGCACACGATCAAGCGCGAGCGCATGGAGCGCCTGCTCGAGGTGGTCCAGCGTCGCGCTCACGAGCGCGCGCAGCGTTTCGTCGGGCGCACGATGGAGGTGCTCGTCGAGGGTCCGTCGCGCACCGACGAATCGCGCTTGCGCGGGCGCACCCGCCACAACAAAGCCGTCAACTTCGACGGCTCCGCCGCTGCCGGCGAGCTCGTGAAGGTGCAGGTCGCGGCTGCCACGAGCCAGTCGCTGACGGGCGCAGAGGCCCGCCTCGCGTCCGTCGCCTGAGCGCGCACGCGCGTCCCGGGTCTCGGCTGAGCAGGTCGCCCTCGGATGACGGCACAGGCCCTCGAGAGCACCCCAGAGGTGATCGCGCTCTTCGGCCCGACGGGCGTCGGCAAGACCGCCGTGGCGCTCGAGCTCGCCGACATCCTGCGCCGGCGCGGCGAGGATCCCGTGGCGATCTCGGCCGACGCGCTCCAGGTCTACGCCGGCCTCGAGACGCTGACCGGAGTCGCCGGCGCGCCCGAGCGTGCACGTCTCGAGCACCGGCTGGTGAGCTTCGTGGCGATCTCAGAGCCGTACTCCGTCGGCCAGTACATGCCGCTCGCGCACGCCGAGATCGACGCGGCGCTCAGCGCCGGCAGGCGCCCGCTCGTGGTCGGCGGGACGGGGCTCTACCTGCGCGCAGCGCTCGCGCAGCTCGACCTGCGGCCACCTCCGGCACCGGCCGCGCGCGAGCGGATCGAGCGCGAGCTGGCCACACGCGGGCCACTCGCGCTGCACGTCGAGCTGCGCGCCCGGGCGCCGCTCGTGGCCGACCGGGTCGAGCCCACGGACAGCTCCAGGCTCGTGCGCGCCCTCGAGCTCGCCGAGTCCGGCCGGCTCGAGCGGGCGCCCGACCCCTCACAGCTGTGGGCGCCCGAGATGCGGCGCCCGACGCTGCTCGTGGGGCTCGAGATGGAGCGCTCGGCGCTGTCTGCGCGGATCGACGCGCGCGTCGAGCGGATGGTGGCCGAGGGCGCGGGCGAGGAGGTGCGCCGCGCTCACGAGGCCGGCGCCTCGCGTACCGCGCGCAAGGCGCTCGGATTCGAAGAGCTGCTCGCGGGCGATGTCGAGGCGATGAAGCGCCGCACGCGTCGGTATGCGAAGCGCCAGCTGACGTGGATGCGCAAGCTCGCCGGCGTGCACGTGCTCGACGTGACCGATCTCCGGCCGGCCGACGTGGCGGCGCGCGTGGCGGCGCTCCTCTGAATCGCTAGTCTGCCCGCGTTTGCAGGCTAAAAAGGGACATAGCGGTTGAACATCGAGAAGTGGCAGGCGCTCGGCAACGACTACATCCTGCTCGAGCGCGATCAGCTGCCGTTCGAGCTGACCCCCGCGCGCGTGCGCGCTCTCTGCAGCCCGCACTTCGGCGTCGGCTCCGACGGCGTGCTGCTGCTGGGCGCTCCCGAGCAACGCGGGTTCGTCGCGCGGCTGCGGATCTTCAACCCCGACGGCTCGGAGGCCGAGCTGTCGGGCAACGGCGCCCGTCAGGCGATCCTGTACCTGCGCCGCCACGGCTGGGCGGACTCGGACGTGTTCTCGATCGAGACGGCGGCCGGTGAGATCCGTCCGCGCATCACAGGCCCGACCACCTGCACGGTCGACCAGGGGCGAGCCCGCCTGCGCTCGCCCGACTTCCCCTCGGGGCCCGACGACGGAGCCGGCACGCTCACCGCGGGCGGACGCGACTTCAGCTTCCAGCACGTCCAGGTGGGGAACCCGCAGTGCGCGATCGAGCTCGACGGCGCGGCGCTTGAGGAGCTCGACATCGGCGCCTACGGCCCGGCGATCGAGGCGCACGGACTGTTCCCCAACCGTACCAACGTCTCCTTCTGGCGTCGCGACGGGGATGCCGAGATCACCGCCCGCATCTTCGAGCGCGGCGTGGGGGAGACGCTCTCGTCGGGCACCGGGGCCACGGGCGCGGCGGTCGCCGCCGTGCTGCGCGGGCTCGACTCGCCGGTTACCGTGCACCTCGACGGCGGCGAGCTCGAGGTGGACGTGGGCGAGGACCTGCACATATGCCTCACCGGCTGGGCCGCGCCGGTCTATCGAGCCACGCTGTCCGACGAGTTCGTGAAGGAGCTGCATGAGGCCGAGTAGGCGCCTGGAGGCGATCCCGCCGTATCTGTTCGCGGAGCTCGAGCGCAAGATCGCCGCCAAGAAGGAGCAGGGAGTCGACGTGATCTCGCTCGGGATCGGCGATCCGGAGATGCCGACGCCCGAGCCCGTGATCGAGGCGCTCGCCGCGGCCGCTCGCGACCCCTCGACCCACCGGTACCCCTCGAACCGCGGCCGGCCCGAGTACCGCGAGGCGATCGCCGCCTTCTACGAGCGCCGCTTCGGCGTGTCGCTCGACCCGGGCACGGAGATCGTGCCGGCGCTCGGCGGCAAGGAGTGCGTCTTCAACCTCAACCTGGCCTTCCTCGATCCCGGCGACGCGGCGCTCGCGTCAGACCCCGGCTATCCGCCCTACACCGGCGGGCCCCTGCTCAGCGGGGCGGAGCCCGTGCTCGTCCCGCTCGTCCCGGAGCTCGGCTTCGCGCCCGACCTCGAGGCGATCGCGGCGGAGGATCGCCGGCGCGCCCGGCTGCTCTTCCTCAACTACCCGAACAACCCGACCGGCGCGGTCGTGCCCAACGGGCTGTTCGAGCACGCGGTCGAGTTCGCTCACGCCCACGACCTGCTCGTCGTGCACGACGCCTCCTACACCGAGGTCACCTTCGACGGCTACGTGGCGCCGAGCTTCCTCGAGACCGCCGGCGCGAAGGAGGTCGGCGTCGAGGTCTTCTCGCTCTCGAAGGGCTGGAACATGACCGGTTGGCGCACGGGCGCGATCGTCGGCAACGCGCAGGCCGTCGAGGCCTACTGGCGCCTGAAGACCAACATCGACTCCGGCATGTTCGAGGCCGTGCAGCTCGCCGCCGTCGTGGCGCTCGACGACGAAGGCGACTTCGGAGCCGAGATGAGCGCCGTCTACGAGCGCCGCCGTGACATCGTCTGCGACACGCTCGAGGCGATCGGCGTCGAGGTGACCCGCCCGCTGGGGACGATCTACGTGTGGGCGCCCGTGCCCGCCGGGCACACGTCGGCCTCGTACTGCGAGCTCGTGCTGGAGGAGTCCGGTGTCGTCGTCTCGCCGGGCTCCTCCTACGGGCCGAGCGGCGAGGGCTTCTTCCGGATCTCGTTGACGCTGCCCGACGAGCGGCTGACCGAGGCGCTCGAGCGGCTTCGATCAAGTCTCGGCGGATAGGCGTGCATTACTGCGGAGTCACCGCGGCGGGAGGGTTCCTGCAGCTCTGCTCGTTGCAGGAGCTGCGACTCGCCGAGCCGCCGGTGCGCCTCGCGACGACCTTCTACGAGCCCGGCTCCGCGGAGCAGGTGAGCGCGCAGCTGGCGCTGCTCGACTCGGTGGTGGTGGCGATCGCGGCGCCCGCGCTCACATCGGCGAACGGGCAGCGGGCGCGCGCCTGCGACGAGGAGCTGCGCAAGCGCGGCGTCGCGCCTGCGCCGGTCTCGGAGCCCGCCGGGCGGCTCTTCGATGCGCTGTCGGGGCTCGGGCTGTTCGTCCCGAGCCGGCCCGGTGCCACGGGCGCGCTCACCGGTCCCGTGCCCGAGGCGGCGTTTCGCACGGCGGCGGTGCTCGAGACGAACGTCGACGCGGTGTTCGCGGCCCTTCAGGGTCGGCGAATGCCCGCGAGGCGTCATCCGCTCGGCATCCTGCGCCGGATCGAGGAGCTCGCCGACGACCACGTCGAGGACGAGGGCGGCGACCTCTGGCACCGGCGGATCGAGGAGATCGAGGCAGCGGCGGCGGCGCTCGCGGCGCACCGCTACGCCGTCGGCCACGCGTCCTGGATCGGCGACCCGGAGGAGGGCGTCGTCGTGCTCCCCGGCGCCCGCGCCCCCGCGCGTTTCTCAGCCACCGGCGTGATGCCGCCCGTCGAGCGTGCCTCGTTGCCCGGCGACGCCTGACGGCGCTTCGCCCCGGCCTACACTGACGCCAATGGACAAAGGCCGACACGGCCGCACCGCGCCGACGCCGACGCGTGCAGACGGCGTCCACAACCCGCGCGCCCGCCAGCGTGCGTTCGCGATCGCCGCCGGCCCGGAGGACGCCGAGCTGTCGGAGCTTGGCGAGCTGCTGCGCACGGCGGGGGTCGCCGTCGCGGGCGAGATGCACCAGCGCCGGGCGCGACCCGACCCCGACCGCTACTTCGGGCGCGGGAAGCTCGCCGAGCTCAAGGAGGCCGTGCGCGCGGCCGACGCCAACCTCGTCGCCTGCGACGACGAGCTGCTTCCGCGCCAGGAGCGCAACCTCGAGCAGGAGGTGGGGGTGCCGGTGATCGACCGCACGGCGATCATCCTCGACATCTTCGCCGATCACGCGAACTCGGCCGAGGGCAAGCTGCAGGTCGAGCTCGCGCAGCTTCAGTACAACCTTGCCCGCATGCGGGGGCTGTGGAGCCACCTCGAGCGCCTCGGCGGCGGCGTCGGGACGAGGGGCCCCGGCGAGACGCAGATCGAGACCGATCGGCGCCTCGCCCGCGACCGGATCTCGGCGCTCAAGCGCCGGCTCGACGAGACCAAGGCCACGCGCGCGATCATGCGCCAGGAACGCGAGCGGGCGGCGCTTCCGACGATCGCGCTGGCGGGGTACACGAACGCCGGCAAGTCTTCGCTCCTGAACGCGCTCACCGGCGCGAGCGCGGGCGTGCGCGACCGCCTGTTCCACACCCTCGACCCGACCACGCGCACGCTCGACATCGCCGGGCGCACATATCTGCTGACGGACACCGTCGGCTTCATCCGCAAGCTGCCGCACCAGCTCGTGGACGCGTTTGCGGCGACGCTCGAGGAGGCGCTCCGGGCCGACCTGATCGTGCACGTGGCGGACGCGAGCGCGCCCGAGGAAGAGCTCGCGGAGATGCTTAGCGCGGTCGACGACGTGCTGGAGGAGACCGGCGCCTCCGAGCGCCCGCGCCTGCTCGTGCTCAACAAGATCGACCTGCTGGACGGCGAGCGACGGCGAGAGCTCACCTTTCGCCACCCCGACGCGGTTCACGTCTCGGCGACGAGCGGCGAGGGCCTCGACGACCTCGGCGCGGCGATCGAGTGGCGCTTCGAGAGCACGCTCGAGGCGATGGACCTGCTGCTTCCCTACGCCGACGGCGGCAGCCTGTCCGAGCTGCACGAGCTCGTCGGCGAGGTGGAGCGCGAGGACACGGCCGAGGGCGTGCGCGTGAGGGCGCGCGTGGCGGTCGGCGCGGTGCCGCGCTTCGCGCGCTTCTCGGTGAACGGCGCCGGCGGCGCCGGACCGGACCCGCTCGGCGAGTGACGCTGCGCTTCGCGCGCCTGAGCGACACCGCCCGCGCGCCGAGTCGAGCTCACCCGGACGACGCCGCGCTCGACCTCCACGCCGATGGGGAGCACCTGCTCGGGCCGGGCGAGCGGGCCGGCGTCGGCACCGGCATCGCCGTCGCGCTGTCGCCCGGTCACGCCGGCCTCGTGCTGCCGCGCTCGGGCCTCGCGGAGCGCCACGGGCTCGCGCTAGTCAACGCGCCCGGCTTGATCGATCCCGGCTACCGCGGCGAGCTGCGCGTCCTGCTGCTGAACACCGACCCGCGCGAGGCCTTCGCCGTCGCCGTCGGCGACCGCATCGCGCAGCTGCTCGTGGTCGCCTTCGTCCGGGCGCAGCCCACCGAGGCGTCGGTGCTCGAGGAGACCGCGCGCGGGACCGGTGGCTTCGGCTCGAGCGGCCGCTAGGCCACTCCGGCGTCAGCGGTCACCGGCGCGATCGACTCGGTGCCCTCGTCCCAGCGCCAACGGACGGCGCGCCCGGTCAGGTGCACGCCCCCGATCCAGCGGTCGACGCCGTTAAGCCCGACGAGCGGACGCGCTAGATCGGGAGCGGGAGCACCCTCTCCATCAGCGGGCCGGCCGCCGTGCCGATGCCGAGAACGGCGACGAACGCCGACCGCCGGGCGAGCTCCGCGTAGCGGCGCCTGGTCTAGTCCGTGAAGCGCTCCGCGGTCTGGAACGCGCTCACGACGACGGCGCCCTCTCCGACACCGCCGGCCTGGCGCTCGATCGTGCGCGTCAGCGACAGGAGCAGCCGCTTGTCGGCCGCGCGCACCGGCCGGCCACCCTCGGCCACGACCTCGAAAGGGGCGGAGTCGATCTCGACGATCGGCTGGTAGAGCGACTGCATCATCGACTGCCCGAGCACCTGCTCGAGCGCGACCTCTTCGAGGGCCGCAATCAGGGTGGCCGAAGGGGCTCCTGAGATCCGCGCGGCCGAAGCGCTCGGGGGCGCCGCCGTCGCTGCCCTGGTGTTCACCTGGAGCCTCCTTGCCCGAGCTGCGCTGCTCAACCGTTGTTCGCGCCGCGAGCGGCGCGCGTGCAACGTCCATCGGCCCGGACCGCGGTGGCCTTTACGGGTCGAGCGCAGCACTGGACGTACGTTCGGGCAGTCAATGGTGCAGTCGCTCTACCAGCCGATCGTCGAGATCGACTCCGCCCCCTTCGAGGTCGTGGCCGAGGGTGGCCGGCCGGTGCGCGCGGCCGACAAG
>JACCXP010000267.1 GCA_013696905.1 Thermoleophilaceae bacterium | reverse complement strand
GTCTGCCCGCCCTGACGGGCCGTTAGCTCAGTTGGGAGAGCACCAGCTCGACAAGCTGGGGGTCGCTGGTTCGAGCCCAGCACGGCCCATCGCCGCACCTCAATGGACGCCGCGGACGGCCCACGCGGGCGCTTAGCGTGAACGACGCGACCGGCGACCCTAGGCTGCGTCATGGCTCCCTCGCCTTTCTTCGTTGGCGCACCGGTCAAGCCGCCGCCGCGAGGCGTTCGAGCTCCTCTTCGGAGCTCCAGGCGCCGACCGAGGCTCGCACCAGCCCTCGCCCCGGGATGGCGCGCACCACCAGGCCGGCGTCGGCCAGTCGGTCGACGTCCGCCTCGGGGTCGGCGCCTTGCCATGCGACGAGCGTCGAGTCGCCGCGCGGCGCGACCGCGACTCCCCGCTCGGCCAGCTGCCTGGCGAGCGTTGCAGCGAGGTTGCGAGCCCGCTCGTGCACCCACGCCCACCCGGCCTCGGCGAGCACGTCCAGCGAGGCCAGCGCCCAGGCGGTCGCGGGCGCCGGCATCAACCCGAGGTCGAAGCGTCGCGCGTCGGGGTGCAGATGGAGTTGCGCGGCGCGACTTGCGTCGGCCAGACTCATGTAGTTGAGCCACGAGGGGGCGACCTCGGCGATGCGCTCCTCGTTGACGTACAGGTAGCCGCTGGCGTCGGGGCCACAAAGCCACTTCTGGCCGGACGCCGCATAGAAGTCGGCGCCCAGCTCGCGCACGTCGACTGGCACGGCGCCAAGCCCCTGTGCACCGTCGAGCAGCAGCGCCGCCTCGGTCGAGCGCAGCGCGGCGGTGTCGAGCACGCGGCCCGATACCCACGAGACGTGCGAGGCCGCGACCAGGCGCGTGCGCGGGCCGACCGCCTGGGCCAGCTCGTCGAACGGCGCGACTCGCACCTCGATGCCGCTGTGTAGGTGCGCGTGCGCGAGTGGCGCCAGCAGGCCGGGGTGCTCCTCGTCGCTCGTGAGCACCTCGTCGCCGGCACGCAGGTCGAGGCCCAGCAGCACCGTGTTGAGCCCGTCGGTCGTAGAGTGCGTGAGCGCGATCTCGCCTTCGCGCGCGCCAAGCAAGTCCGCGACGCGAGCCCGGAGACGCGCGATCAGCCCGGTGACCGTGTCCATGTGGGCCTCTCCCGCGCGGCCGTGCTCGGCTTCGATGCGCGTTCGCTCGACCGCGGCCTCGGCCGCCCGCCGAGGCACTGGCCCATCGGTGCCCGCGTTGAGGTAGGCGACCCGATCCAGCACCGGGAACTGGGCTCGGAATGCTCTAGGGGCGTCGGGCACGCGGCGATGCTAAAACACCGGCGGCCGGTACAGTGCGCCCGGTGATCGTCGAGCGCTCGATGCAGGCCGACTGGCTGTCGAACTCCTATCTCGTCGCCGACGAGCCCGGCGGCCACGGGGTGCTGATCGATGCCGGCGCACCGCCCGACGACCTGATCGTGGCGGTCGAGCGCCAGGAGTTGACCGTGCGTCACCTGCTCCTGACCCACCATCACGCCGATCACATCGCCGAGATCGGCGTCTACAGGGATCGCCTCGGCGTCGAGGTGCTAGCCCACCCGGTCGAGGCAGAGCGCATCCCCGACGTCGACCGGGCGATCGAGCCGGGCGAGCTGCTCGAGGTGGGAGCGCTGCGGATCGACGGCCTGCACACGCCGGGGCACACCGCGGGCATGCTGGCCTTCCGCGTCGGCGACGAGGCCGTCTTCACCGGCGACACGCTGTTCAAGGGCTCGGTGGGCGGCGTACGTGCGCCCGGCTCGACGACCTTCGAGGACATCAGGGCCTCGATCATGGACGTCTTGATGAAGCTGCCGCCCGAGACCCGCGTGCATCCGGGGCACACCGATCCGACGACGATCGGCGACGAGTGGGAGCACAACGCCTTCGTGCGGGTGTGGCGTGGGCTCGATCCGGAAGGCGACGAGCCATGCACCGTCGGCACGGAGCGCGCTCGACTCGTGCTGTTCGCGCCCGACTACGACGGCGGCCACAAGGCGTGGGTGCGCTGGGAGGACTCTGGGCGCGACGACATCGTGCCCGGCTCGATGATCGAGCGTGAGAGCGGGGGCTAGGGCCCAGGACCGCGAGATCATCCGCCTCGCGGTGCCTGCGCTCGGGGCGCTCGCCGCGGAGCCGCTCTACATCCTGGTCGACACCGCGATCGTCGGGCATCTCGGCACCCCGCAGCTCGCCGCGCTCGCGATCGCCGGGGCACTGCTCACCTCGGGCCTCACGCTCTTCAACTTCCTCACCTACGGCACGACAGCGCAGGTCGCGCGCTATCACGGCGCGGGACAGGAGGTGGCGGCCGGCCGTCTCGCCGCCCAATCGCTGTGGCTGTCGGTCGGCCTCGGCGCAGTACTGGTCGTGTTGACGCTTGCGCTCGCGCGTCCGGCCGTCGCGCTTATGGGCGGCGAGGGACGCGCAGGCGAGATGGCCGTCACCTACCTGCGGATCTCCTCGCTCGGGCTGCCTTTCGCGCTGATCGCGCTGGCCGGGCAGGGCTATCTTCGCGGCGTCTCGAGCCTGCAGCGTCCGCTCGCGATCGTCGTCCTGGCGAACCTCGCCAACGTGGTGCTCGAGCTGCTGTTCGTGTACGGCTTCGAGTGGGGTATCGCGGGATCGGCATGGGGGACCGTGATAGCTCAGGCCGGCATGGGCGCGGCGTTCGTGCGCGAGCTGCTCGCCGCGCCGGCGGACGACCGCCGTCCGCGCCCGGAGCTGATGCGCCCGCTCGCCCGCATGAGCGGCAACATCGCCGTGCGCACCGGCGCGCTGATCGCCTCGTTCCTCGTCGCGAGCGCCGTCATAGCGCGGATCGGACAGGCGTCGCTCGGCGCGCACCAGATTGCCTTCCAGCTCTTCTTCTTCATCGCGCTCGTGCTCGACGCGATCGCGATCGCCGGGCAGGTGATCGTGGGCCGCCTGCTCGGGGCGGCCGACGCGGACGGCGCATACGCCGCGGCGCGGCGGATGAT
This sequence comes from Thermoleophilaceae bacterium, assembly GCA_013696905.1. Classification (GTDB taxonomy): domain Bacteria; phylum Actinomycetota; class Thermoleophilia; order Solirubrobacterales; family Thermoleophilaceae; genus JACCXP01. Next base: position 11,550 of record JACCXP010000267.1, on the reverse strand, counting down.
CGGTTGGTCGGTGCTCGCCGGCGGGGCGTTCAGCCTCGCGCTGCTGACGCTCGCGGGCGTGCTGCCGAGCGCGTTCACCGACGATCCCGCGGTGATCGAGCGCGCCGCCACCATCTGGCTCCTGTTCGCGCTGATGCAGCCGATCTGTGGCGCCGTGTTCGCGCTGGACGGGATCCTGATCGGCGCGGGAGACGCGCGCTTCCTCAAGTGGTCGATGGTCTTCTCCGCGCTCTGCGTATTCGTGCCGATCGCGCTCGCATCGCTCGCGTTCGGCTGGGGGATGGTTGGAGTGTGGTGGGGGCTGGTCGCCTTGATGGCCGCGCGGCTGCTCACGTGCGGCGTGCGCTTCTTGCGCGGGCGCTGGCTCGTCACCGGCGCCACCGCGGGCGCGCCGGCGGCTGTCTGAGCTGGCCATACAATGAGGGCGTGGAATTCTTCGATCGTCTTCGCCGCGGGGACAGCTCCGGCGGAGGCGGCGGCGGTCTCTGATCGCCACGCGCCGGAAGTCGGCGGCTCGAGGGCATGAAGGTCCAGCTCCCTAGCGGCGACTGGCTCGAGCTGCCCGACGGGGCGACCTACGCCGACGCGGCCGAGGCGATCGGTCCGGGCCTCGCTCGCGCCGCGCTTGCGGGTCGCCGGAACGGCGAGCTCGTCGACCTGAGTGCGGCGCTCGAGGACGGGCAGCCGATCTCGATCGTGACCGCCAAGGACCCCGAGGCGCTCGCCCTGATCCGCCACGACGCCGCGCATGTGCTCGCGACCGCGGCGCTCGAGCTCTATCCGGGCACGCAGGTCACGATCGGCCCGCCGATCGAGGACGGCTTCTACTACGACTTCGACTTTCCGGACGGCGTCAAGGTCACAGACGGCGACTTCGAGCGGCTCGAGCAGCAGGTGCGCGAGCACATCCGGGCGCAGGAGCGCTTCGAGCGCACGGACGTCCCGGCGGGAGAGGCGCTCGAGCGCTTCCGCGAGCAGGGCCAGGACTACAAGGTGGAGCTGATCGAGGACCTCGTCAGCGACCGCGGCGTCGAGACCGTCTCGCTGTACCGCAACGGTCCCTTCCTCGACCTCTGCCGCGGTCCGCACGCGCCCGACACCGGCCGCATCAAGGCCTTCAAGCTGCTGTCGGTGGCCGGCGCCTACTGGCGCGGGGACGAGCGGCGTCCGATGCTCACGCGCATCTACGGCACGGCCTTCTTCTCGAAGGGCGATCTCGACGAGCACCTCGAGCGCCTCGAGCAGGCGCGGGCGCGTGATCACCGCCGCCTCGGTCGCGAGCTCGAGCTGTTCCGGTTCTCGGAGGTCTCGCCCGGCGCGGCCTTCTGGCTGCCCCGCGGCACGGTCGTGTTCAACCGCCTGCTCGAGCTCACGCGCGACAAGTGGCGCGAGTACGGCTACGAGGAGGTGAAGACGCCGCAGCTCTACGACGCCGAGCTTTGGCGCACGTCGGGGCACTGGGACAAGTACCGCGAGCACATGTTCGTGACCGAGGCCGAGGACCGCTCGATGGGGCTGAAGCCGATGAACTGCCCCGGTCACGCCCACCTCTACGCCTCGGGGCGCCACTCCTACCGCGACCTGCCGGTGCGCTACGCGGAGCCCGGGCTGCTGCACCGCAACGAGCCGAGCGGCACGCTGCACGGTCTCATGCGCGTGCGCCATTTCTGCCAGGACGACGCCCATATCTTCTGCAGCGAGGACCAGATCGAGGACGAGGTGATCGCGTGCCTCGACATGGGCCTCGACATCTACGAGATCTTCGGAATGGAGGCGCGGATCGAGCTCTCTACCCGCCCCGAGCAGCGGATCGGAACCGACGCGATGTGGGACCGCGCCGAGGCGGCACTGCGGGGGGCTCTCGAGCACCGGGGCGTCTCCTATGAGCTGAACGTCGGGGACGGGGCGTTCTACGGGCCGAAGATCGATCTGCACATGGTCGACTCGCTCGGGCGCTCGTGGCAGGTCGGCACCGTGCAGCTCGACTACTCGATGCCCGAGCGCTTCGAGCTCGAGTACACGGGCGCCGACAACTCGGAGCATCGGCCGGTGATGATCCACCGCGCCCTGCTCGGCTCGCTGGAGCGCTTCATCGGCATCCTGATCGAGCACTACGCCGGCGAGCTGCCGCTCTGGCTCGCGCCGGTGCAGGCGCTCGTGCTGCCGATCGCGGACCGCCACGAGAGCTATGCGGAGCGCGTGGCCGAGCGCCTCGCCGAGGCCGGGCTGCGCGCCGAGGCCGACGGGCGCACCGAGTCGGTCGGCCGCAAGATCCGCGACGGCGAGCTGCGCAAGGTGCCCTACATGCTCGTGGTCGGCGACAGCGAGCAGCAGGGCGGTGAGGTGGCCGTGCGCCGCCACGGAGAGGGGAACCTCGGCAGCCGGCCGCTCGAGGACTTCGCGCGCGCCTTGGCGGACGAAGCGCGCCCTCGCAAGCGTTGATGCATCCACAACGATCTCGGGCCGCCGGTGGCTATACTTTCGTCATTGTCCGGGTACTCCATCACCGCGCCGCTCTCGAAGCGCCCGTGCCCGCCTCGTTCTGCCCTTCACCGGCTGCCCTTTGACGACTAGCAGGCTCTCCGCCTAGTGCCGATCCCGCGCAGGTTCGACCGGCGCCCGCCGGAGCGGGACCAGACCCGGATCAACGAGCGAATCCGCGTTCCCGAAGTCCGGCTGATCGGCGAGAACGGAGAGCAGGTCGGCGTCATCTCGCGCGACGATGCGCTGCGCTACGCGCAGGACCGTGATCTCGACCTCGTCGAGGTCGCCGCCGAGGCGCGGCCGCCCGTCGCGAAGGTGCTCGACTACTCGAAGTACAAGTACGAGCAGGAGCAGAAGGCAAAGGCCGCCCGCCGCCATCAGAAGAACATCACGATCCGAGAGATCAAGCTGCGTCCGAAGATCGCCGAGAACGACTACGAGACGAAGAAAGGGCACGTCACGCGGTTCCTCAAGGGCCAGGACAAGGTCAAGGTCACGATCATGTTCCGTGGCCGCGAGACGACCCATCCCGAGCGCGGCGAGCGGCTCCTGATGCGACTCGCCGAGGACGTTGCCGAGCTTGGAGCGATCGAGCAGCGCCCGACGCAGGACGGGCGCAACATGACGATGATGCTCGGCCCGGTGAAGCGCCAGGTCGAGGCAGAGCAGCCGGCGCGAGCAGCCGAGCCCGCGGTCGAGCGGCCCGAGCCCGTCGAGGCCGCGCCGCCCGCCTCCACCGGCTGAGCGACCTCGGCCGCGCCCCCGGGGCAGCCCCGCGCGTCTGCTTAACTTCCGGGTCGCCATGCCGAAGATGAAGACCCATTCCGGCGCCAAGAAGCGCTTCAGGCTGACGGCCAAGGGCAAGCTGCGCGCCCGTCACGGGATGACGAGCCACATTCTCGAGAAGAAGAGTCCGAAGCGCAAGCGCAAGCTCGAGAAGGCGCTCGAGGTCTCGAAGGCCGACCAGCGCCGCGTAAAGGGACTGTTGCTCAAGTGAGCCGCGTCAAGCGCTCCGTGCACGCTCGCAAGAAGCGCCGCGCCGTGCTCGAGCGTGCCAAGGGCTACCGCGGCCAGAAGCACTCGAGCTATCGCGCGGCCAAGGAGCAGCTGCTCAAGTCCGACTCCTACGCCTACCGCGACCGGCGCAACCGCAAGCGCGACTTTCGCCGCCTGTGGATCACGCGCATCAACGCGGCCGCTCGCCAGGAGGGAATGAGCTACTCCCAGTTGATGCATGGTCTCAAGCTGGCCGAGATCGAGCTCGACCGCAAGGTCTTGGCCGACATCGCCGTGCGCGACCCGGAGGTCTTTCGACGGCTGGCCGAGAGCGCCCGGGAGGCGGCCGCTGCTTGAGCAGTCCAGCCGCGAAGCACCACTCCCGAGGGCGCCGAGACGGCGCCCTTTTTCGTTCCCGACCCAGGATCCACTCCAATGATCGCCCACCCACCGACACCGAGTCAGCTCTGATCACGTCAGCCGACAACCAGCACCTGAAGACGATCCGCAAGCTGCGCGAGAAGCGCTGGCGCGCACGCACCGGGATGTTCCTCGCCGAGGGCGAGGACCTCGTCGACGCGGCACGGACGGCGAGCTTCGAGGAGGAGGTCGTGCTGGTCGGCGGCGTCGACGTGGAGGGCGACCTGCTGGCGTCGGCGAGCACGCTCGGCTCCGGCACGCGCGTGATCGGCGTCTATCGCCAGCGCTGGTCTCAGCCCGGCGGCCGGCTGTCCGTCTACATCGAGGGCGTCTCGGATCCCGGCAACGTCGGGGCGATTATCCGCTCGACGCACGCCTTCGCGGACGGGCCGGTGGTGCTCGGCCCCGGCTGCGCCGACCCGTTCGGCCCCAAGGCGGTGCGCGCCAGCATGGGCTCGCTCTTCGCACGCCCGCCGGCGCGCGCTGGGCTCAACCGGCTCACGGGAACGCTCGTCGCGCTCGACCGGGCGGCGGGGCGTCCGCTCGACGAGCTCGAGCTCCAGGCCCCGGTCGTGCTCTGCCTGGGGGCGGAGCGTGAGGGCGTGTCGGTGGCCGTCCTCGAACGAGCCTCCGAGGTCGCGCACATCCCGATGCGCGCCGCCGGGCCTGAGTCCCTGAACGTCGCGATGGCCGCGTCCGTGGCGCTCTACGCGGCGGCCCGTAGGATGGCGGCCGATGGCTGACGCCGTCACCCGTCTCGAGGACGTGGGTCGCGAGGGGGAGGCCGCCGTGCGCTCTGCTTCCTCGGCAGCCGAGCTCGAGGACGTGCGCGTGCGCCTGCTCGGCCGCAGGGCGGAGTTGACCGCCGTGCTGCGCTCGATCGGAGAGCTGGCGCCCGAGCAGCGTGGTCCCGTCGGCAAGGCCGCGAACCAGGTCCGCCAGGCGCTCGAGCGGCTGCTCGCCGAGCGCACGCGGTCGCTCGAGGCGGCCGAGCTCGAGTCCCGCCTCGCGCGCGACCGCATCGACGTGACGCTGCCCGGCGACCCGCAGCGACCGGCGGGCAGGCTGCACCTGATCACGCAGACCAGGCGCGAGGTCGAGGACACATTCGTGGGGCTCGGATTCTCGGTCGCCGAGGGGCCCGAGGTCGAGTACGACTACTACAACTTCACGGCGCTCAACCACCCGCCGGGCCACCCCGCGCGCATGCTCCAGGACACGTTCTACCTCTCGGACGACGTCCTGCTGCGCACCCACACCTCGCCGATGCAGGTGCGCGCGATGGAGGAGCAGGGGCCGCCGATCTACATTGTCGTGCCCGGCAAGGTCTATCGCCGCGACTCAGACGCCACACATACGCCGATGTTTCACCAGCTCGAGGGCCTCGCGGTCGACGAGGACATCACGCTCGGGGACCTCCAGGGAGTGCTGCTCGAGTTCGCGCGTGCGTTCTTCGGCGGCGAGCGGCGAACGCGCCTGCGCCCGCACTACTTCCCGTTCACCGAGCCGAGCGTGGAGGTCGACGTCGACTGCTTTCGCTGTGGGGGAACCGGCGTCGGCCCCGACGGCGGCCGCGACTCGCTCTGCAAGGGCACCGGCTGGATCGAGATCCTCGGCTCCGGCATGGTCGACCCGAACGTGTTCGGCTTCGTCGCCGAGCGCGGCTACGACCCCGAGCGCGTGCAGGGCTTCGCTTTTGGGATGGGGATCGAGCGGATCGCGATGCTGCGCCATTCGGTGCCCGACCTGAGGCTCTTGTTCGAGAACGACGCCCGCTTCCTGGAGCAGTTCGGATGAGGGCGCCGCTGTCCTGGCTGCGCGAATACTGCGATCCGGGTCTCGACGCGGCATCGACGGCCGACCGCCTCGCGATGACCGGCACCGAGGTCGAGCGGATCGAGCGCGTGGGGGTGGGGGCGCCGGAGGGGTTCGTCGTAGGCAGGGTGACGAGCGCCGAGCGCCACCCGAACGCCGACCGGTTGACGGTATGCCACGTCGACGACGGCTCGGGGGAGGAGCGCACGATCGTCTGCGGCGCCCCCAACGTCGCCGCCGGCCAGACCGTCGCGGTCGCCCTTCCCGGCGCCGTGATGCCGGACGGCACCCGGCTCGGCGAGGCGAAGCTGCGCGGCGTCCTCTCGAGCGGGATGATCCTGGCCGAGGACGAGGTCGGCGTGGGGGAGGATCACGGCGGCATCATGGTGCTGTCGCCGGAGCTCGAGCCCGGCGCCGCCCTGCTCGATCACCTCACAATCCACGACGACGTGCTCGAGCTCGAGATCACGCCCAACCGTCCCGACTGCCTGGCGGTCTACGGGATCGCGCGCGAGCTGCACGCCGCCACCGAGGCACCTCTCGGCGACGATCCGGGTGGCAGCGACGCCGAGCCCTCGGGGCCCGACCGCGCCTCGGACCACGCGGCGATCGAGATCGCCGACCCCGACGTCTGCCCGCGCTTCACCGCTCGCGTGTACGAGGACGTTCGGGTCGGGCCCTCGCCGCTGTGGCTCAAGGCGCGCCTCAGCGCGACCGGACAGCGTCCGATCTCGAACGTCGTCGACATCACCAACTACGTGATGCTGCTGACCGGCCAGCCGCTGCACGCCTTCGATCTCGACGAGGTGCGGGGGCGGCGGATCGTGGTCCGCAAGGCGCGGGCGGGCGAGCGGATGGCGACGCTCGACGGCGTCGAGCGCGAGTTCGACCCGGAGATGGCGCTCGTCTGCGACGCCGAGGGGCCGACGTCGATCGCCGGGATCATGGGTGGCCGGGTGTCGGAGGTCTCTGAGCAGACCACGCGCGTGCTGATGGAGGCGGCGACTTGGGTCGGGCCGAACATCCTGCGCACGTCGTCGAGACTCGGGCTTCGCTCAGAGGCGAGCACCCGCTTCGAAAAGCAGCTCCACCCCGAGCAGGCGATGGACGCTCAGCGCCTGGCCGCGCGGCTGCTGGTCGCGCTATGCGGCGCGCGCCTCGTGCCGGGCACGCTCGACGCCTTTCCGGGGGAGGCCCCGGCGCCCGTGGTCGGGCTGCGCCCCGAGCGCGTCCGCAGCCTGCTCGGCCACGCCGTCGAGCGCGAGGAGATCCGCGCGATCCTCGAGCGGCTCGGCTTCGGGGTCGCCGAGGCCGACGGCGACGCCGGGCTCGAGCAGCCTGAGGGCGAGCCCGCCTTCGTCGTGACGGTGCCGGGCTTTCGGGCGGCCGACGTGCAACGCGAGGCCGACCTGATCGAGGAGGTCGCGCGCATCCACGGCCTCGACAGGCTGCCGATCACGCTCCCCTCACGTGAGCGCGCGGTCGGTCGGCTGAGCGCGCACCAGCGACTGCGCAGGCGCGTCGAGGACGCGCTGCGCGACCGCGGCATGCTCGAGATCGTGGCCTGGTCGTTCACAGCGCCCGCGACGCTCGCGCGCCTGCGCCTCGACCCCGACGAGCCGCTGCTGCGGCTCGCGAACCCCTTGAGCGAGGACCAGAGCGTGCTGCGCCCGCTGCTCCTTCCGGGGCTGCTCGACGCGGCGGCCCACAACGCCGCCCGCGGCCGCACGGCGCTGGCGCTGTTCGAGTCAGCGCACGTCTATCGCTTCGCCGGATCACTCGAGGCGCCGCCCGGGAGCCCCGCCGGCGCACTGCCGTCCGAGGAGCCCCACCACCTTGCCGCGCTGCTGAGCGGCGGGCTGCCGGGGTCCTGGCGCGGCCGCCAGCAGCCGGCCGACTTCTACGCCGTCAAGGCGCTGCTCGAGGGGGTCCTCGACTCGGTCGGTCTGGCGTGGTCGGTCAAGGCCGCCGAGCTACCGTTCCTACACCCCGGGCGCGCGGCGCGGATCGTCGTCTCAGACGCAGGCCGCGTGGGCGAGATGGGCTGGATCGGCGAGCTGCATCCCCAGGTCGCGGCCGAGTGGGACCTCGAGCGCGTCGCCGCCTTCGAGCTCGACTTCGACGCGCTCGCCGGGTGCGCGCCTCGAACCGCCGCCTACCGCGAGCTGAGCGCGTTCCCGGCGGTGCTCCAGGACATCGCGGTGATCGTGGACGAGGATCGCGGCGCCGCGGACGTCGAGGCGGCCGTGCGCACGGCCGGCGGGGGCCTTTTGCGCTCGCTGCGCGTGTTCGACCTCTACCGCGGCGAGCAGATCGGCGAGGGGCGCAAGTCGCTCGCGCTGCGGCTCGAGTTCCGCGCCGCCGACCGCACGCTGACCGACGCCGAGGTGGCCGGCGTCCGCGCGGCGATCGAGCGCGAGCTCGAGCGGCTCGGGGGGCAGCTGCGTGCCTAGTGGTTCGACCAGGGTCGCGGTCTGCGGCGCTTCCGGCTACGCCGGTGCGCTGTGCGCGGCGCTCGTCGAGCGCCACCCAAGACTCGAGCTGACCGCGATCACCGCGCGCTCGGAGGCGGGCCGCCGCCACGACTCGCTGTACCCGCGCCACCGCGTGGCGATGGAGCTCGAGCACTTCGACGCCGACCGCGTCGGCGAGCGCGCAGAGGCCGCGCTCGTGGCCTACCCGCACGGCGCCTCCGCTCCGGTCGTCGCCGCGCTGCGCGAGCGCGGGCTCAAGGTGGTCGACCTGTCGGCCGACTTTCGCCTCTCGCGCGAGCGCTACGAGCGCTACTACCAGGACCACCAGGCGCCCGAGCTGCTCGCGGGCGCGGTCTACGGGCTCACCGAGCTGCACCGCGACGAGCTGCGCGGCGCCGACCTGGTCGCCGCCCCGGGCTGCTACCCGACCGCTGCCCTGCTCGCCCTGTGGCCGCTTCGAGAGGTCGCCCGCGACGCAGTCGTCGACGCGAAGTCGGGCGTCTCGGGCGCCGGGCGCGAGGCGACCGACACGACGCACTTCGTGTCGGTGACCGAGAACGTGAACGCCTACAAGGTCGACGGCCACCGCCATCGCGCGGAGCTCGAGCAGGAGCTCGACGAACGCTTCCCGATCACGTTCACGCCGCACCTGGTCCCGATCGACCAGGGCCTGCTCGCCTCTTGCTACGTGACCGCCGACGGGCTGTCCGGCGAGGACGTGCGCGCGCTCTTCGAGGACGCGTACGCCGGCGAGCCTTTCGTCCAGATGGTGAGCTCGCCCCCCGGCGTCCGCGACGTGCGCGAGACCAACCGCTGCGCCATCCACGCGACGGTCGAGCCGGCGACCGGACGGGTGCTCGTGTTCGCGGCGATCGACAACCTCTGGAAGGGCGCCGCCAGCCAGGCCGTGCAGGACCTCAACCTGATGCTCGGCCTGCCCGAGACGGAGGGGCTCGCGTGAGCTTCTTCCGCTCACGCTGGGTCGAGCGCCCGGCGCACGTCGCAGAGCTCGAGCCGACGGCACTGCCCGCTGGCTTCAGGGCGGCGGGCGTCGCGGCCGGGATCAAGGCGGAGGGCCTCGACGTCGGCCTGCTCGTGAACGACGGTCCGGTCCACGTCTCGGCTGCGCGCTTCACTTCGAGCGCGCTCCTCGGCGCGCCCGTCGTCGTCTCGAAGGAGGCCGCGCTCGACCGGCTGCGCGCGACGCTCGCCTCGTCGGGCAACGCTAACGTGGCCGACGGCGTGCGCGGGCTCGAGACGGCTCGCGCCGCGCAGTCCGCCGCGGCGGCCGGGCTCGCGGTCGAGTCCTACGAGGTCGGGATCGCCGCCACGGGGGTGATCGGGCGTGCGCTCCCGCGCGAGCGCCTGCTCGCGGGAGTGGACAGCGCGGGGGCCGAGCTCGCCGCCGACTCGCGCGCGTTCTCCGAGGCGATCCTCACGACCGATCGCGCGCCGAAGCGCGCCTGTCTCGCCGTTGAGCTCGACGGCGGGCAGGTGCGATTGGCCGCCCAGGCGAAGGGTGCGGGGATGATGTCGCCGAGCTTCGCGACGCTGCTGTGCTTCGTCGAGACCGACGCCGCGCTCTCGGCTGCGACGCTCGACCTGCTGACGGGCGTCACCGTCAAGCGCTCGTTCGATCGCATCTCGGTCGACGGCCAGCTCTCCACGAGCGACACGGTCTTCTGCCTCGCGAACGGCGCCTCGGGCGTGCGCGTCGAGCCCGAGACCGACGACGAGCTGCGATTCGGCGAGGCGCTCGACGCGCTGCTGCGCCAGCTCGCGCTCGAGATCGTGAGCGACGGGGAGGGCTGTGAGCGGATCGGGCGAGTGGTGGTGCGCGGCGCCTGGCACCTGGTGCAACCGGTGGCGCGGGCGGTCGCGAACTCGCCGCTCGTGAAGACGGCCCTGCACGGCGCCGACCCGAACTTCGGGCGCATCCTCCAGGCGGCCGGGCAGGCGCTCGCCGTGCACGGCGGCGGCGGCTTCGCGGTCGACCTCGAGGTCGAGGGCCGGGCGCTCGTGGCGGGCGGAGAGGGCCTCGAGCTCTCGGCGGACGACTGGCGCGCGCTCGAGCAGGCGGTGAGGGCGCCGGAGGTCGAGTACGCCCTCGCGGTGCCGGGCGAAGGCGGCGAGGCCGAGGTCTTCTTCTCCGACCTCTCGCACGGCTACGTCTCACTCAACGCCGACTACACGACGTGAGGGACGTCGGCACCCTCCTCGAGGCGCTTCCCTACATTCGCCACTTCCACGGGCAGACCGTGGTCGTCAAGTACGGCGGCGCGGCGATGACGGATCCCGCCCTGGTCGAGGAGTTCGCACGCGACATCGTGCTGCTCAAGTACGTGGGCATGAACCCGGTGGTCGTGCACGGCGGGGGCCCCGACATCACCCGCTACATGGAGCGTCTCGGCATGAAGGTCGAGTTCGTCGACGGGCTGCGCGTGTCGAGCCAGGAGACCGTCGAGGTCGCGAAGATGGTCCTCGTCGGCAAGCAGAACAAGGACATCGTGCTGCGCCTCAACCGACACGGCCAGCCCGCCGTCGGGCTGTGCGGCGACGACGGCTCGCTGTTCCAGGTCCGAAAGCAGCTCGCCGGCAGGCGCGACATCGGCTGGGTCGGCGACATCGAGCACGTCGACGTCGGCGTCATCAACCACATCGCAAGCGACTACATCCCGGTGATCGCCTCGGTCGGCGCCGACCGTGACGGCAACTCCTACAACGTCAACGCCGACACCGCCGCCGCCGCCGTCGCCCAGGCGCTCGTGGCGAGCAAGCTGATCTTCCTGACCGACATCGACGGCTGGCTGGCGGACCCCAAGGACGCCGCGTCGCGGATCTCGCAGGCGACCGCAGCCGAGGTCGAGGCAGAGCTCGCGAGCACCTCCGGCGGGATGCGCCCGAAGCTCGCCGCCTGCGCCCGCGCGGTGCGAAACGGCGTCGGCAACGCGCACATCATCGACGGTCGCCTGGCGCACTCGCTGCTGCTCGAACTCTTCACCGACGAGGGGATCGGGACCAAGATATGGCCGTGAGCGGGATCCCCTCGAGCCTGTTCGAGCTGCAGGCGCTCGAGCGCGACTACCTGATGCCGACCTACGCGCGCGCGCCGGTCGAGTTCGTGCGCGGCGAGGGGTGCCGGCTGTGGGACTCGGACGGCAACGAGTACCTCGACCTGCTTGCGGGCATCTCGGTCGTACAGATCGGCCACTGCCACCCCGCGCTGCTCGAGGCCGTCACGACCCAGGCCGAGCGGCTGATGCACGCGACCAACCTCTTCTACACGGGCCCCGCGATGCGCCTGGCCGAGCGGCTGTCCGCGAGCTCGCTCGGCGGCAAGGTCTTCTTCACGAACTCGGGC
>JACCXP010000140.1 GCA_013696905.1 Thermoleophilaceae bacterium | reverse complement strand
CTCTCCCGCCGGTCCGGCGCCCACTATTCGCGGGTGCGATTCGAGCCGAAGGTTCGCTGCCTAGCATGACCAGCCCGCGCATGACCCCTGCCGCCGAGAACCGCAACGCCCTCGCAGCGGTCGTCGACTCGCCGCTCTTCACGACGGCGATATTCGTCGTGATCCTGTTCAACGCGGCGGTGCTCGGGGCGCAGACCTACCCCGGCCTCGTCGCGAGCTACGGGTCGTGGCTCGAGCTCGCCAACGACGCCTGCCTGGCCGTGTTCGTCGTCGAGCTGTCGCTTCGGCTCGCGTCCTACGGGCGCCATCCGCAACACTTCTTCCGCTCGGGCTGGAACGTCTTCGACCTCGTCGTCGTGGGCGCAACGCTCCTCCCCGGTCTCAGCCAGAGCTCGACGCTGCTGCGGATCGCCCGCCTGCTGCGGGTGATCCGAATCGTGCGCCTGCTGCCCGACCTGCGCGTGCTGCTCGTCGCCGTGGCTCGCTCGTTGCCGCCGCTCGGCTCGATGAGCGTGCTCACCGCGCTGATCCTGTTCCTCTACGGGATGGTCGGCTGGACGATCTTCGGCGACTCGGACCCCGACGCGTGGGGCAACATCGGCCGCGCGATGCTTACCCTGTTCGTGCTCCTCTCGCTCGAGAGCCTGCCGGCCCTGCTCGAGCGCGGAATGGAGATCCACCCCTGGTCATGGATCTACTTCGTCTCCTTCGCCCTCGTCGCGGCATTCATCGTGCTGAACCTGCTGATCGGCGTCGTGATCAACTCGATGGAGGAGGCGCGCGAGATCGAGGCTCGCCGGGCCGAGCGAGCGGCGGCTGCCGAGCTCGGGGACGGTGCGGCCTCGGAGCTCCCGGTCGCCGAGCGCCTGGCGACCCTGCGCGCGCTGATCGAGGACCTCGAGCGCGACGTCGCCGCCCGCGACGGCCATCTCGGCCCCCCAAGGCCGGCCACTGTGGAAGAGCCGAGTGAGCACAGCCACCGCGGTACCGCAGACCTTTGAGCTCGAGGGCGACGACGCCCTCACGACGCTGCGCGACACCGGCATCCGCCACCTGATGCGCGATGCCGCGGCGCGCTTTCGGGCCGCCGACGGCTTCTCTCACGCGCGCGCCCTCGCGTTCCAGATCACGTTGACGGCGCTGCCGGCCCTGATCGCGGCGGTCGGCCTGGCGACCGCCACCGGTCAGGAGACCTTCCGCCGCGTGCTCCAGGAGACGATGATCGGCCTGTCGCCGGGGCCGACGGGCGACCTGCTCACGCAGGCCTTCGAGCAGGCCTCGACCACGGCCTCCTCAGGCTCCGGCAGGCTCGCGCTCGCGGGCGGTTTCGTGGCCGCGCTCCTGTCCGCCACCGTCGCGATGACCCAGGTCGAGCGCGGCGCCAATCGCATCTACGGCGTCGAGCAGGACCGCCCAGCCGTCTCGAAGTACTGGCACGGCTTCATGCTCGCCTGCTCGGCCGGCTTCCTGATCTTCGGGGCCTTCGTGCTGTTCGTCGCCGGGCGTGAGATCGGCGGCGCGCTAGGCGCCGTCTCACCCGACGGCGCGCTCGCCACGGTCTGGTTGATCGGCCGCTGGCCGGTCGGGATCGCGCTCGTCGTGCTCGCCTTCTCGATGCTCTTCAAGGAGTCGCCGCGCCGGCGCCAGCCGTCGCCTTCGTGGCTCGCCGTCGGATCGCTGCTGGCGGTCGCGATGTGGCTGGTGCTGACGGCGCTGCTCGGCCTCTACCTCGCGCTCTCGCGCCAGTTCGGCGACGCCTACGGGCCGCTCGCAGGCGTCATCGGGGGCCTGCTGTGGGCGCTTCTGACCTCGCTCGCGCTCTACCTCGGCCTCGCCTTCTCGGCTCAGCTCGAGGCGGTGCGCGCGGGCAAGCCCGGTCCCCGGACCGGCGAGCAGGAGAACCCGAGTGAGCCGGTCGGTCGCGGGTCGCGCGACTCGCTGTGAGCTAGCCCTGAAGCGGCAGCTCGGCCCGCAGCAGGGTGCCCTCGCCCGCCGGGCTCGCGAGCTCGATGCGCCCGCCGACAGCCGTCACGCGGTCGGCGAGGCCGCGCAGGCCTGAGCCACCCGCGGGGTCGGCGCCACCGACGCCGTCGTCCCTGACCTCGACGAGCGCATGCCCGTCGTGGTTGCGGACGGTCACGCTCGCGTGGCTCGCCTGGGCGTACTTGGCGACGTTCGCGAGCGCCTCGGAGACGACGAAGTAGGCGGCGGCCTCGAGCCGCTCGGGCAGCCTCTCGGGCAGCTCGACGTGCAGCTCGACGGGCACGCCCGAGCGGCTCGCGAGCGCCTCGAGCGCCGCCGGCAGGCCACGGTCGGTGAGCACGGATGGATGGATCCCGCGCGCCAGCTCGCGCAGCTCCTCGAGCGCTAGCCGGGCCTCCTGGTGCGCGGCGTCGATCGTCTCGCGTGCGCCCTCCGGATCCGAGTCGAGCTTCTGGCGCGCGAGGCCGAGGTTGAGCGAGAGCGCCACCAGACGCTGCTGTGCGCCGTCGTGCAGGTCGCGCTCGATGCGCCGGCGCTCGGCGTCGGCAGCGTCGACGATGCGCGCCGAGGAGCCGCTCAGCTCGTCGACGCGCTCGCGCAGCTCGGTCGGCGACCAGCGCCCGAGCGTTGCGCCTGCGAAGGCGCGATGAAGGGCTGCCATGCCGTTGGCCGCGTGCACCAGCGCGAGCCCCGCGGCGACGCCGAACGGCACGAGCGCGAGCGCCTCGAGCAGCGTGTCGATGCGCCAGCCCGGGAGATCGAGCGCGCCCGCCGGCAGCTCGCGGTAGTAGAGCGGGGCGCCGAGCAGCACGAGCGCCAGCAAGAGCAGCGCGATCGAGACGAAGAACCAGACGACGGCGAGCGGGAAGTGGCCGACGAGGTAGAGCAGGTCCTTCCATGTCGCGCGGTCGAGCAGTCGGGCGCGTAGCCGCGCGAGCGCACCGCCGGCGGGCGGTGGCCGGTAGGGCGGGGGGATGTCGGCGTCGAGCAGGATGCGCACGAGCCAGCGCTCGAACTCCGCCAGCACGCGCCAGGCGAAGAGCATCCCCACGAGCAGCGGCACGCCGACCAGGGCTCCGAAGACGACGACGGTGAGCCCGATGCCCGCGGTCAGGCCCGCGGCGAGGAAGCCGGAGTAGCCGATCCCGAGCGGGAAGGCGAGCAGGAGATAGATCAGGCTGCGGTAGGTGCGCGGCTCCACCGCGGGCGCGAGCACTCTCGTGGCGGCGCGCGCGCGCCATGAGGAGCGCCGGCCGGCCATGTCAGGCTCGCACCTGGGGAGCGATCGTCGAAGGCGAGCGGCGCGAGCGCCAAGCCACCAGGGCGAGCGCCCCGCAGCCGAAGATCGTCGCCGCGGCGCCGGCGAGCCAGCTCGCGATCGGGACAAGCGCGACGAGGCGGAGGATTCCCCAGCCCGCCAGAAAGGCCAGATAGCGGTTGCGCGACGCGCCAACAAGCGCGCGCCCAAGCAGCCACGCGCTGGCCGCATAGCCGAGTGCGTAGAGCGGCGCGATCGTAAGCGCCGCCACCACCCCCAGTGGGATGCCGACGACCGTCACGAGCGCGAGCGCGACGAACACCGGCAGGCCGAGCACGAACCCAAAGCCCGCGCCGACCACCTCGCCGGTCACCTCGCGCGCGGCCTCGTACGCCGCCCGCGCGGCCTCGGGGCCGAGCCACAGGAGCAGCAGCCCGAGCGCCAGCGAGACCGCCGTGCCGACGCCCCAGGAGCCGAGGAACGCCACCCCGGATACAACCGGCCCGACGAGCC
>JACCXP010000100.1 GCA_013696905.1 Thermoleophilaceae bacterium | reverse complement strand
GCCTCCCCTCGACGCTCACCCTCCGATGGTGGTCGCTAACCGTGATCAAATACATCGTTCGCTCATAGCCCGCTCGATCTGGCACGTTTGCTGGTGGTTCATCTCGCGGCGGCCGAACGGCCGCTGGTTCAAGAGTACCCCGGCGCCCGGAGCCAGGCAAGGCAAGGCAAGACGCCAGAAACCTCAGGCGCGGCTGGATCCGTCTCGCTCGCGCGCCCGCACCGCCTCGTAGGCGAGCGCGGGTGCGTAGCCGCGTCGAACGAGCATGCGCCAGGCGCGATCGCGCTCGCGGTCGTCCAGCAGCGAAGCGAAGCGATCAGCGACCAGGCTCACGGCCGCCGCCAGCTCGGCCTCAGCCGGTTGGCCCTCGAGCGCGGCGGCTACGAGGTCGGCGTCGACGCCGCGACGGTCCAGGTCCCGCGCGATCCGCTCGGCGCCCCAGCGATCGAGCCGGCGGCGATCCTCGGTGAAGATTCGCGCGTAGCGTGCGTCGTCGAGCAGGCCCACTTCGAGCAGGTCGGCCACGACCGCCTCGATCGTGGCGGACGCGATGTCGCGGCGCTCGAGCATGCCCCGGAGCTCTGCGACCGTGCGCTCGCGCGAGCCGAGAGCACGGTGGGCCAGCGAGTACGCGCGCTCGCGCTCGGCGTCGTCCGCGGGCGGCGAGCTGGAAGGCGTTGGCTCGCCGGCGACTCGCGCGATCGGCCGCTCAGGCAGCTCGCTGGGCGAGCTCACGTTCGCCCTGCGCCGCGTTCGACTCCACCATGGCGTCGTCCGGAGTGGCGCCCGTGACGGCCGCGCCGTTGGCACCAGCGCCGTTCGCGTCCGCCCCGTCCGGCTCCGCCACCGGTGCGAGCTCGCGCGCCGCCGCCGTCATCCCGACGGCCTCGTAGACCTTCTCCTCGATCGTCCGTGCGATCGCCGGCTGCTCGCGCAGGTATGCCTTTGCGTTGTTGCGCCCCTGGCCGAGCCGCTCCTCCCCGTAGGAGAAGAACGAGCCCGACTTCTGGACGATGCCGTGCTCGAGCCCGAGATCGAGGATGCACCCCTCAGCCGAGATCCCGACCCCATACTCGATGTCGAACTCCGCCTGGCGGAACGGGGCCGCGACCTTGTTCTTGACGACCTTGACGCGCACGCGGTTGCCGACCGCCTCAGTGCCCTCCTTGAGTGTCTCGATGCGGCGGATGTCGAGCCGCTGGGAGGAGTAGAACTTGAGCGCGCGACCGCCGGGCTGGGTCTCGTTGGAGCCGAACATCACCCCGACCTTCTCGCGGATCTGGTTGGTGAAGACACACAGTGTGTTCGCCCGGTTGAGGTTGCCGGCGAGCTTGCGCATCGCCTGGCTCATCATGCGCGCCTGCAGGCCGACCGTCTGGTCGCCCATCTGGCCTTCGAGCTCGGCGCGCGGGGTGAGCGCGGCGACCGAGTCGATCGCGACGACGTCGACGGCGCCCGAGCGGATCAGCACGTCGGCGATCTCGAGCGCCTGCTCGCCGTGATCGGGCTGGGACACGAGCAGCTCGTCGACGTCGAGGCCGATCCGCTTCGCGTAGATCGGGTCCATCGCGTGCTCGGCGTCGATGAAGGCGCAGATGCCGCCGATCTTCTGTGCCTCGGCCAGCACGTGGTAGATGAGCGTCGTCTTGCCCGATGACTCGGGGCCGAAGATCTCGACGATGCGCCCGCGCGGGAGGCCGCCGACGCCGAGCGCCAGGTCGAGCGAGAGCGCACCCGTCGGCACCGCCGCGACCTTGACGGCGGCGTCCTCGTCGCCCATCCGCATGATCGATCCCTTGCCGAACTGGCGCTCGATCTGCGTGAGGGCGCCGTTCAGCGCCGAGTCGCGGGCCTTGACGGCCTTTTCCTGTTCCTTGTCCATGTCGGTGCTCCTCAGGTGGGTTGGAAAGCGCACGCTAGAGGGGCTTTCGGACGCCTTCAGCGCGCTCTGTCACGGCTCCGCGCCCCGCACGTGACAAGCTTGTGGCGATGCCCGAGATCAGGCTCGACCACTGCGTGATCGCGGTCTCCGACTGGGAGCGCTCGAACGCCTTCTACCGCGACGTCGTCGGCGCCGAGCTGATCGAGCTCGAGTTCGGCCGCTACGCCTACCGGCTCGGTCAGCAGCAGCTGAACGTGCACGGACCGGGGTCGACCCCCTTCCCGCGCGCCCGCCGGCCGGTCGAGCCAGGCAACAGCGACCTCTGCTTCGTCTGGCCCGGCTCCCCCGCCGAGGCGGTCGAGCACCTCGAGCGGCTTGGCGTGGCGGTCGAGGAGGGCCCGGTCGCGCGCACCGGTGCGCGCGGCCCGGCGACCAGCGTCTACTTCCGCGACCCCGACGGCAGCCTGCTCGAGTTCATGTCGTACGACGCGGCCTGACGATCGGGGCGCCCTCCGGGCGACGCTAGAATTCCCCGCTCCGTGCGCGATTACCTTGCCGCCATCGAGAGCCGGGTGGTCGTCTTCGACGGTGGCATGGGCGCGACGCTCGAGCAGTTCGACCTGACGAGCGAGGACTACGGCGGCCTCCCGGGCAAGTGCCACGAGGCGCTCGTGCTGCACCGCCCCGACGTGATCGAGGACGTCCACCGCTCGATGGTCGAGGCGGGAGCCGAGGTCGTCGAGACCGACACCTTCCAGGCGTCGCGGCTCAAGCTCGACGAGTGGGGGCTCGGCGAGCGCACGCTCGAGATCAACCGTCGCGCCGCCGAGATCGCCCGCCGCGCGGTCGGCGAGGAGCGCTTCGTGTGCGGCTCGATCGGCCCCACCGGCCTGCTGCCCGCCTCTGATGACCCGACGCTCGGCAACGTCCGCTTCGCGGAGCTGCGGGAGGTCTTCGCCGAGCAGTCGCAGGGGCTGCTCGAGGGCGGCGTCGACCTGCTCCTCGTCGAGACCGCTCAGGACATCCTCGAGGTCAAGGCGAGCATCTTCGGCGCGCGTGACGCCTTCGAGCGCGTCGGCCGCAGCGTCCCGATCCAGGCCCAGGTCTCGCTGCTCCCGAACGGCGGCAAGATGCTGCTCGGCACCGACATCGAGTCGGTGCTGACGACGCTCGTCGCGCTCGGCGTCGACGCCGTCGGCCTCAACTGCTCGACCGGGCCCGAGGACATGCGCGACGCGATCCGGTTCATGGGGGCGAACTCTCCCGTCCCCGTGGCCTGCATCCCGAACGCCGGCATCCCCCACCAGGGCCCGAACGGCGAGACGATCTTCCCGGAGCCGCCCGAGCCGCTGGCGGCGGCGCTCGAGGAGTTCGTCGAGCGCTACGACATCTCGATCGTCGGCGGCTGTTGCGGCACCACGCCGGAGCACATCCGCGTGCTGGCCGACAAGGTGGGCGGCCGTCGGGCGAAGCCGCGCCCGACGCGCGCCGAGGCGGGCTGGGCGCCACGCGTGTCGTCGATGATGAGCGCCACGGCGCTCGCCCAGGAGCCACGGCCGACGATCGTCGGCGAGCGCGTCAACTCGCAGGGCTCGCGCCGCGTCAAGCGAATGCTGCTCGAGGACGACTACGACGGCCTGCTCGACATCGCCGAGTCCCAGGTCGAGGGCGGCGCGCACGTGCTCGACGTCTGCGTCGCGCTCACGGAGCGCTCCGACGAGGCCGAGCAGATGCGCCAGCTCGTCAAGGGGATATCGATGCGCACCGGCGCGCCGATCCAGATCGACTCGACCGAGCCAGACGTCATGCGCGCGGCACTCGAGCAGGTGCCCGGGCGAGCGATCGTCAACTCGGTCAACCTCGAGGCGGGGCGCGACAAGCTCGACCTCGTCGTCCCGCTGGTCAAGGCCCACGGCGCCGCGATCATCGCACTGACGATCGACGAGGAGTCGATGGGAAAGACCGCCGAGCGCAAGCTCGACATCGCCCGGCGGATCCACGGCTACGTCGTCTCAGAGCACGGGCTCGAGCCGCACGACCTGATCTTCGACGCGCTCACCTTCACGCTCACGACCGGCGACGAGGAGTGGCGCCCGAGCGCGCTCGAGACGCTCGAGGGCATCCGCCGGATCAGGGCCGAGCTGCCCGGCGTGATGACGTCGCTCGGGGTCTCGAACGTCTCCTTCGGCGTCTCACCGCCGGCTCGCGCGGTGCTCAACTCGGTCTTCCTGCACCACGCGGTCGAGGCGGGGCTCGACCTCGCGATGGTGCACCCCAACGAGGTGACACCGTACGCCGAGGTTCCGACCGACGAGCGCGAGCTCGCCGACGACCTCATCTTCAACCGCCGCGAGGACGCGCTCGAGCGGTTCATCGCCCACTTCGAGGAGAAGGGCGACGAGGACGAGGCCGAGGCGGCGGACCCGACCGCCGGGATGGAGCCCGAGCAGGCGCTGCACTGGCACATCCTGCGCCGCAAGCGCGAGGGCGTCGAGGGCTGGATCGATCGCTCGGTGGAGAAGATCGGCGCCGTCCCGACGCTCAACGACGTGCTGCTGCCCGCGATGAAGGAGGTCGGGGACAAGTTCGGCGCCGGTGAGCTGATCCTGCCGTTCGTGCTCCAGTCGGCCACCGTGATGAAGCGCGCGGTCGCCCAGCTCGAGCGCTACCTCGACCGGGTCGAGGGCTACACGAAGGGAACGGTCGTGCTCGCCACCGTGTTCGGCGACGTGCACGACATCGGCAAGTCGCTCGTCAACACGATTCTGACCAACAACGGCTACACGGTCGTCGACCTCGGCAAGCAGGTGCCGATCGGGACGATCGTCGAGGCTGCCCAGGAGCACGACGCCACGGCGATCGGGCTCTCGGCGCTGCTGGTCTCGACCTCCAAGCAGATGCCGCTCGCCGTGCAGGAGCTCCACCAGCGCGGGCTCGGCTTCCCGGTGCTCGTCGGCGGGGCGGCGATCAACCGCAACTTCAGCCGGCGGATCCTCTTCCCGGGCGGCGCCGACTCCGGGGACGTCTACGAGCCCGGCGTCTTCTACTGCAAGGACGCCTTCGAGGGCCTCGCCGTGATGGACAAGCTCGTCGAGGGCAAGGGCCGCGAGCAGCTCGTGGAGCGCATCAGGGCTGAGGCGCACAAGCTGCGTGAGCAGGGCGCGGAGCCCGAGCAGCTGCCGACCGACGACGCCTCGGTGCGCTCGGCCGCACGCACCGACGTCGCGATCCCGACGCCCCCGTTCTGGGGCCGGCGCGAGATCCCCGTCGACCTCGACCGCGTCTTCCCCCACCTCGACCTGCATGTGCTGTTCAAGCTCCACTGGGGCGGCAAGGGCGTCAAGGGAGAGCACTGGGCGAAGCTGCTCGAGGACGACTTCCGGCCGCGCCTGCGGCGGATGTGGGCCGAGCAGGACTACCTGCGCCCGCGGGCGGCGCTCGGCTACTTTCCGTGCAACTCGGACGGCAACGACCTGGTCGTCTTCGATCCCGACGATCCCGAGCGTGAGCTCGAGCGGCTCGTCTTCCCGCGCCAGCCCGGGCACGCGCGGCTGTGCCTGGCCGACTTCTACCGCCCGCGCTCCTCCGGGGAGCGCGACGTCGTTGCCTTGCAGGCGGTCACCGCCGGCGCCGAGGTCACAGACGTGATGGCGCGGCTCGAGCGCGAGGGTGAGTTCGCGGAGCAGCTCTTCACGCACGGGCTCGGCGTGCAGGTGGCCGAGGGCATGGCCGAGTGGCTTCACGCCGACGTGCGACAGGCGCTCGGCACCGGGCCCGACCAGGGCCGGCGCTACTCGTGGGGCTACCCGGCCTGCCCGGACCAGTCGGAGCACGAGAAGGTCTACCGGCTGCTCGACGCCCCGGCGATCGGCCTCAGGCTCACGGGCGGCCACGCCGTCGAGCCCGAGCAGTCGACGCTCGCGATCATCGCCCATCACCCCCAGGCCTCCTACTTCGGCATGCGGTCGGGACGCCTGCCGAAGGAGTCCTCGCCCGACCACGTGATCGCCGACACCCGGCGCCGCGCAGGCCATCGCGTGGGAGACGACGGCACCGTCTGGTTCGACGACGACGCCGACGCCTACGAGGACTCGCGCGCGGAGGCGATCGAGGAGAACGCCGCGGCGATCTGAGCGCGGCCGCTAGAGCGGCGCGTCCTCGCCCCGCAGCAGCGCCCGGAGCAGGTGCATCCCCATCGTTGTCGAGCGGTCGCGGATCTCGGCCCGGTCCCCCGGCAGGCGCAGATCGCGCGCGAGCGTGGTGAGCGGCTCGCCGTCGGCTCGCACTACCGACAGGCAGACGTAGCCGACCGGCTTCGCCTCGCTGCCGCCGCCCGGCCCGGCGACGCCCGTGATCGCCACCGAGACGTCCGCCTGCGCGCGCTCGAGCGCGCCGAGCGCCATCGCGTCGGCGACCTCCGGCGAGACCGCGCCGTGGCGCTCGATGAGGCTCGCGTCGACCCCCAGCAGGGCGGCCTTCGCGGCGTCCGAGTACGTCACGAGGCCAGCCACGAAGTAGGCGGAGGCGCCCGCGCGCTCGGTCAGGCGGGCCGCCATCAGGCCTCCCGTGCACGACTCGGCCACGGCCAGTCTCAGACCCTGCACGAGCTCTGCCACCTGATCGTCGACGAGCGACCCGTCGGTCGAGAAGAGCGCGCGCGGATGGCGCTCGGCGATTAGCGCGGCGAGGCGCTCGTAGGCCGGCTCGGACTCCGGCTCGTGGCGCACGACCACCTCTACCTCCCCCCGCCGCAAGCACGTCGTGACCTCGAGTCGATCGAGCCCCTCCACGCTTCGCTCGGCCTCGCGCAGCGTCGTCGCGATCGTCGACTCGGGGATACCGAACAGGCGCAGCATCCGCTGCTCGTAGTGGGTCGCCCCCGCGATCGCGGCCTGGAGCTCGCTCGAGGCGAGCGCCGCCGGCCACATCGCGTGCAGCTCGCGCGGCGGCCTCTACCTCCCCCGGCGGGAGGCGGGGGGGGCCGGGGGGGGGGGGGGGCCCGGCCCGGGGGGGGGGGGCGGGGGGGGGGGGGGGGGGTTGTGGCGGGGGGGGGGGGGGGGGGGTTGGGGGGGG